>CAVEDI010000195.1:0-9956 GCA_963614405.1 Oscillospiraceae bacterium
GGACATTGAAGTTCAGGCAGATGGGGAATTTCATGCGCCGGAAATGCACGGCTCCTCGCTCTACGCCACAGCGGAGAATGCTGCCTCTACAGACAAAGCGCGAGAGCTGGACAATAACAATGAGATGGGCATCAAGGCGAGTAGGAATCAGCGTAAGCGACTGAAGCAAACTCATACGCCTAGATCGTCTACAGGCACTGATGCCAAGGTGAAAGACGGCATTGAGACGATTATTAGACGCTTTACCCAGTCAGATTATCTTTATGATGGCAATTGGGCGCAGAAGAATTTGGGGCTCAGTCGCCCTCTGCTCAGAAAAAACCCTCCAATTGGGCGTGAAGCTACCTTTTACTCGTCATTGAAGGTAGACGAGACTACGTATTGGGTGTGTAGCAAGTGGATGCCCAATCAAAAAGCCCGGCTCACCCGCTTTGTCAACAAACTATCAGAGAAAGCGGGTGAATGACGCCCCCTCCTTCATGTTAGGAATATCGCTCTCAGCGAGAGCGAGGCTATTGCGCGGCATGCGATGCGGGCGCAATCGATCTCATGTGCACCGTCGGCGTTGAAATGACGGTCGCCGACTAGAGGCCGGAAAGAGGGGCAGAGCTGAGGATTTGAAGATCGAGGCATGGGACTAGAAGGGAGCTCGGAATTCGCGGGCCAGGATCCGAACATCGACCCGCGCGCTTGGCGATTCTTACCAGTTCAGACGGTTTGCAGGCTATTCGCGCTGCGGGAGAGACTCGCACCACTGCAGCAATGTGCTCAACATAGTGGGCATGTCTTGCACGAACTGCTCACGCTTCACACCGCGGCGCGGCTCAAAGCGAATGTCGTAACCCCTGTTGTCCAGGTACACGACATAGCTTTCGGGGGTGCCGGGCAGGTTCAGCGCTGCATGGCGCGTGCTGCCAATGCGCTGCGGCGCTTCCATAAGAGACTCGTTGGGCAGCTGACCGCCGTATACCTCCTCTAGTGCGCGGAAGCGGCGCCTAAATCTCAGGTAACCGTGGCAGCCCTCGTCTGCATGCCCGGCACAACAGGTCTGCGTTTCATAACCCTTATCGTTCAGCATGCGCACGTGGGGCTGCAGCTCGTGGTCGATCGCTACCAGGTGATCAGGGCGCTTGTCGCATTCGCATTCGCCCAAGGGCTTAAAGCACTTCGGGCACACGAACAGCATGCACTTCATGGTTTGCTCGGGCGTGAGCTCCCTGATTCCCAGGGCTGCGATTTCTGCCGCAGGGGCTTCGGGCTGCACGCAGGGGCAGCCGCTTGCGCGCAGAATTGCGTCGATGCGAGCCACGGTGGTGCGCTCCATTTTCAGGGCGATGGCTTCGTCGCGCATCGCGCCAAACGCTTCGATGTCTTTCGTAACTGCAGAAAGCGGGGTTCGCCGAGAGATGTACACGAATGCGTTCTTTTCCCTCGCAGCGGGTTCGCCCTCAATCTTCACCGTGACGCCGGCTTTTGCATAGGTGCCGTACTGCACGCCATTCGCTTTGTCCAGCGTCTGGACCTCGCCCCGCGTGAGACCATGCCACAGCACGCCTTCCACAAACGATCCTTCCATGCGCATGATGGTGGGACGGCCCTTCGCGTCGCACGCCAGCGTGTAGCCATAGAGCTTCGCCTTGGTTGCATAAACATGGTGACCGCCCTCGAGCTTTTTGGCAATGCGGTCATGGCTGATGTCAAAGCCATATGCGAAGTACGGGGTTTCCGCATACTCGCGGGTGTCGGCGGAGTGTTCGCGCGCGCTGAACACCGGGACAGAGGGACGATTAAAGTTGTGCACGTCAAACTCAGGCAGGCTGTTGCACCAGCCGAGCAGGGTGCGCAGCAGGGCCTTGCGCTGCTTTTCGAACTCATCCAGCGTAAGGGAGTAACTAAGGTCTGCCTGCAGCGCAGGGTCGCTGCTGCGCACTGCGCGGAACCCTTCGGGGACGTCAATCTTGTAACCGAACTCGCCTGGAATCTTGATTGCCAAGTAGATGCGGTGCGACCCGCAGAAGGTGGCCTCACTCGCTTCCATCACCTGGTAGCGCTTAGAGCGCAGGATGCGTCCATGCTGCTGAAGGCCACGGGGGAAACGGCGTGCGTAGTAACCGGTGTAACGGCATGTGCAATCGGCGATCTGGTGACCTTCACCGCACACGAAGTCGGCGTATTCGCGTGCAGCGGGGAGGTCGATCTTGGCTGCGCCATACGCCGCCGACTCTTCTTGCGCGCGCAAGCGGTCCAGGCTGTCGGCGCGCATGTCGGACATCTGCGCCAAGGTTGCCTCATCAAGCTGCATCACGCGGCCGGCTTCGACCACGCGGTCGATGTAATCGTACTTTTCGGTGTACCTGCGCAGCGGGGTGCGCTCAGAGATGTAGACCATCGCCTCAAGGGTTGCGGGAACCACATCGCCTTCGCGCCCAACGGTCACCGTTTCCTTGCGGTAACAACCAGATGCAATGCCTTCGTAGCGGTCGAGAGACGCCACGTGAGAGCTATCGAGCGCCCACAGCGCGCCTTGCACATGCGACCCCTCGCGCTTGGTGATGGTGAGGTATCCGGCGGTGTCGAACGCCAGTTCATAGCCGTTCAGGGTCGCTTTGCCCAGCAGCACCGCGCCGGGGCAGCGGGTTTCAACTTGATGGATATCAAGGTTGCTACCGTACGCGAAGTTGATGATCGAGGGTGCAGTCTCGGGGTGACGGGCTGAGGCGTTGTTGCGCTTCTCGTTGTACTTCATGGTTCACGCCTTTCGGTGTTGTGATGGGCTTCGGTCGCTCGAGCTGATTGCAGCATACAGTCTGAAGCCGAAAAGGCGTGAAAACCTGAGATTGCCATTTTAAGAAATAGAACGAAAAGGACGGCCATGCACGAAATCGCGCAGGCAGAAAGCGCTGTTCGAGGCGCATCCTGCGAAAGGATACCCGTTCAGAAGGGTTGTTGCCAGTTTTTATCGATTCGATTTTTTACGAGCGCACGAAGAGGTTGCGTTTAGAAAAACGCAAGGGCGGCTGTTTTGCCTGTAAGCAAACATGAAATCGGCCGCAGCGGTACCGCCTGGGAGGGCGGACGAGGGACTTGGCCGCAACCTAATCCCCGGGTGCGGCTGCTACGCTCACTACTTGAGAATCGTAGACCGCCCAGTATGTTCCATCCAAGAGTCGCAACACGAAACAGCGGTCATCTTTGCCTATTTCGGCGGCGTTTACGCATTTCTGAAGATCGGCGTGGCGCGCGTAGCGGCCGACGAGCTTATCTCCATTTACAAGCACGACTTTAAGGTCGAGGCCCATCTTCTCGTACATGACAATGCGATCTAAAACGGACACCTCGCTTGAGTCGAAGTCGGGCCTTTGCCCACCGCGGCGAATCCCTCGTTCAGTCAATGCCCTGTCGATCCCGCCCTTTGCGTAGTCGCTCAGCTGGGAATAGATTCTGCCAGCGAGATCATCGGCCAAGACGCGCTCTGGGTCCCCGCCTGACCGTTCCGCTCGAAACTCGCCTAATGCCGACAGCATCAGGTACACCTCATGCAATCGCAGCGGCAGGAAGATCGGGTGAGCCGTCGACTTCAGGCCGCCGCGGCTTGTCGGCTCGGCCTTGATGTAGGAGTCGCCAAAACGCACGCCGCCTGCCAGGGCGCTCAGGCGTTTTTGCACCGCCGTGCGCGAGCAGCCCAGGTACGCGGCGATCGCTTGCTGGGTCATTCCCTTATGCGCCGCTTTGAGCAGCATGAGATTTGCCTCGTCCGTGCCTATGAACGATTTGTCCAAGTTGTAGTGGCGCTTTTTCAGGGCGCCGCCAATCTCGTTGCCCTTTTCGAACAGCTCGTGCACGCTCAGGAACAATTCATGGCGGCCGTTGCTTTGGGGGCCTTCCTCTGAGTTGGCATAATCTGCCAGCGCCTTGCAAAACGAGCGATAGTTTTCGTCGGTGACGAAAATGGGCCACTGCATGTTGTGAAAGCGTGTGCCTTCACGTGTGTCGGCGAATTTCGCATACGCAGACTCAGGATCGCAACCGACCCTTTCCGCAATTTCCGCAACTCTCATGCCAATCCCTTCCGCAACCCAATCACACGCACGAAAAACCTATCAAGCCAGAAGATTGATGTGGCAAAAAAGAAGAAGAGGCATTACACCCCTCCTTCCGGACAGCCTGTATCCCGGTTCCCTGCCTGCCAGTTCGCCCTCCCCGAAACCCTCGGGGCGCTATGGGGTCGAGCCCCTCCGCATGGAAAATTCTATCGCGGCCATGCCCGCTATGCGTGTCACGCACACCACGCCAAACGTCAGGTTTACCAGCCGGGACTGAGCCCTCTTTCGAGAGCAGGGTTATATTAGCATCTACAAACTCGAAAAACCCTGCCGCATTTGAGGAGTACCAAGAAAATGGTCTACACCTTGAATATCAACCTCATCCGAACACCTCCCGCATTCATCCGAACAAGTACGGATGAATGCGGGAATCCGATACCCTGAGGGCCGGATCGGCCGAGCCACTGGACACAAGCGGGACACGGTCCAGAGGATGCCGGGGCGCGGGGTCCCGTGCGGGGAGATCGCGAGGGAGCCGGGCAGGTCGCCCTCGACCATGAGCGCAGAGATACCGTCGCGCCCACCCACGAAAAGAGGGTTCCCTCGCAGGCGCCGCATCCGCACGCCCCCGCAAAGAAACCCTCGCACTCGCATCTCTACCTGCGAACCCGCACGTGCCCTCGCGCACGCGCCGCGGCAGCCGCTAGTCGCGGTAGAACGAGCCCATGTAGCGGATGTACTCGTCCTCGGTGTGGTTGGCCTTCCAGTCGTGGACGGAGTCCTTGTTGCGCTGGCCGGCGATGACGGAGAGCTCCTTACCCAGCTTCTCAAAGGCCTCGTCGACGCACTCCTCGGGGGTGAGGGCGATCTTCATGACGGCCTCGCCCTGCGGGCCGCCGGGGAGGTTGGACAGCAGGCTGGGGGTTAGGGTGGTGCCGAGGGTGATGACCTCGACGTCGACACCGGTGCCCTCGCACTCGCAGGCCACGGCCTCGGTCATCTTGAGGATGAAGGCCTTGCCCGCGCCGTACTGGCCGTTCCAGGGGCTGGAGCTGATGCCGGTCATCGACGAGACGTTGATCACGGCGCCGCGGTCCTGGGTGGCAAAGATCCGCATGTAGTGGTGGAAGCACTTGAGGAAGGTCACGACGTTGACGTTGATCATGGCCTCGTGCTTCTCCCAGGGGGTGTCCTGGATCTTGCCGAAGCTGTGCAGGCAGGCAACGTAGCTCATGAAGCCCATGTCCAGGCCCTCGGTCGCGGCGAAGACGGTCTCGGCCGCGCCGGGCTGGCTAAAGTCGGCGCGCACGACCTTGGTCTCCACGCCGTAGGTCTCGCGGATCTCGCCGGCGAGCACGTTCAGCTTCTCCTCGCGACGGCCGACCATGACGACATTCATGCCGCCGGCGGCGATCTTCTCGCAGAACGCCTTGCCGACGCCCTCGGTCGCGCCCAGGATCAGGCCCCACTCACCGTACTTCTCCCTCAGGTTCATGCTGCATCCTCTCTCTCGATGCCCATGCGGGCACATCTCCTTTAGCGTGCGGCCGCACAGCCGCACACGGTGTACCATTATGCGCTGAACAAGAGGGGAGCGTGTTCACGACTTTGCGAACGAGCCCGTAACAACGATGAACGGTGTCGGTCTATCACCGCGAAGAAACCCTTGCGGCATCGAGAGAAGAGGTGCTGGCAGGTGGAACCAAAAGGTGAACGCCGCCATCTCTAGCTCCACCTTATCGGGTTTCCCGTCGCAAGCGATGCTTCAAAGAGCTTGCGCAGCGAAACGTTGGCGAAGGTCCAGGACCACGCTTTGCTGCTGCCCACTGTGACTCGGCCCTCGGCTCTGCGTAGAACCCGAAGCCGCTTTTGCAGTCGATGCGATTGACCCCGTCGAGGTCGGTGAGGGTGTAGCTTTCGCCCTCTCCATCCTGGCTCGAGCGTCCCTTGCGCTCGAAAGCAAAGTGACTTGACGCGAAGAGCACCTCACCAGCGCCGTTATTTTTTGGCATCTTTGGGGGCTGATGTACACAAATGCGACTCCACGTGCCGACCAGCAACGTCCTCCACATGCCTGGACTCTCTATGCTTGCGCTGGATAGACATCGCAGGAACGGGTATAGTATCGAAAGTTTTGTCGTTAACCAGCGGGGGAGTCCTGTGGGCATCAAAAAGAAGATCAAAAAGGAGCTTATCGGCACTTCCGATTACCCGTCGAATAAGATCTTTACGATCTCCAATTTCATCACCTTTACGCGCCTGATCCTCACCCTGGTATTTCTGTACCTGTTTGTGACGGACAACAACCGCGTCATCGCCATCGTTATCTACGCCGTTGCCGCCTCCACCGACTGGATGGACGGTCAGATCGCCCGCATGACTAAGACGGTCTCGTGGCTCGGCAAGGTCATGGATCCCATCTGCGACCGTGCGTTGCTGTTCACCGGCGTCTTGGGACTGGTGGTCCGCGGAGAGCTGCCCATCTGGGTCTGCGTGCTCATTATCGGCCGCGACATCTATCTGGGCATCGGCACGCTTATCGTTCGTCATTATCACCGTCGCCCCATCGATGTCGTCTTCCCCGGAAAGATTGCCACAGCGCTGCTCATGACTGGTTTCTCGCTCATGCTGCTCGGTTTCCCCGTTATTGACGGCCTGCATCTTTTACCTTCATCCCTTACGGCCTTCCCGGGCCTCAACGGAAGCTCGGTGCCCCTCGGCATCTTCTTTGTGTACGGCGGCGTGATCTTCTCCATGCTCACCGCTGTCATCTACTCCATTAAGGGCGGAGCGGCCATTAAACAGGCTCTCGCGCATCCCGAGGGCGAGGACATCGACTTTCTGAACCCTGAAATCGAAGACTGATTCGTTGGGGTATGATTACGTACGGTTCATTATTTGCGGCACGTCCGCGATAAGTTAGGGGTTGTCATGGACAACATGGTTAACAATATGCCTCAGAATGATAAGACTGCTGACGCTACCTGCGTATTCCGCGTGCCTTCAAGCGACGTCACCGTTCCCGACCTCATGGCCAACGTGCGCATCACCGCCCCCGTTCTGTCCATCGTCAAGGGTCCGCAGACGGGTGCCGCCTTTGAGCTCGAGGACGACGTGACCACCATCGGCCGCGATCCTGCGAACGGCATCTTCCTCAACGACATGACTGTTTCGCGCAGCCACGCGCGCATTATTCGCGAGGGCCTCGGCGCTCGCATCGAGGACCTGGGCTCGCTCAATGGCACCTGGGTTGACGGTGCCATCGTCAATGCAGCCCCGCTGCACGACGGTTCTTCCGTCCAGATCGGTACGTTTACGCTCATCTACCACGAAAGCACGCCGGAGCGCATCGAAACCGGTGAGTAGGGCATGGCCGAACGCAACTATCTGAGTATCGGCCAAGTCGTCAACCTACTTCGAGGCGCATACCCCGATCTTTCGAACTCAAAAATTAGATTTCTAGAGGATGAGGGGCTCATTACCCCTCATCGTACGCCTAAGGGATACCGTCAGTACTCCAAGGAGGACGTTGATCGCCTGGAGGTCATTCTGCACTTGCAGAAGACCCGCTACATGCCGCTCAACGTGATTAAGCAGCGCTTGGAAAACGCCACGGACCTGTCAACGCTCGCCTACGAGGTGGGCTTGCTGTCCGATGTTCCACTCAAGACGGAGCCCAAGGAGACTAAGCAAAAGCTGCATCCCATTGAGACCATTCCCGATATGCTGGGCGTCGAGATTTCGTTTATCCGCTCGCTCGCCGAGAACGACCTCATTCGCATCATCAAGAGTCCGCAGAATCGCGAGCTTGTCGATGGTCGCGATTTTCCGATCATCCGCTACTGCTCCGAGCTGTCACGCTTCCATATCGAGCCGCGCAACCTGCGTCAGTACGTGTCTTCCGCCAACCGCGAGTCCTCGATGTTTGAGCAGGTGCTCGTGAGCATGCTCGGAATGGATACCTCCGATGACGAGCGCGATGCCAAGCTCGAGCGTGCGTTTAAGAAGCTTCACGACCTGACGGAGGGCGTGCACACCGCGCTGCTCAAGAACCGCGTTTTTGAGTCGCTCAACGCCGTGGTCGAGGACGCCGACATCGATGCACTCGATGAGGAAATCACTCGCTCCAAGTCCACCAAGGCCAAAAACGAAGAGACAGCCGCTCCGGCTTCGCACGAGGAATCTCTCGTAAAGCCGCTCAAGGTCGTCGCCCCTTCGCAATCCGGCACCGCCACCACAGGCAAATAACCTCAGCTGAAATTTCGGCAACCCATTGAAAGGTCACACAATGTACGACTTCGAATCTCAAATCGTCGACATCCCCGACTATCCCGAGCCCGGAGTCATCTTTAAAGACATCACGCCGCTCTTTGGCAATCCCGAGGCGCTCAAAGCCATGACCGATGCCCTCGCCGAGCACTTTGCCGACATGGAAATCACCAAGGTCGTGGGTCCCGAGGCTCGCGGCTTTATGGTTGGCGTACCGGTGGCTGTAGCCCTTGGCGCTGGCTTTGTTCCCGCACGTAAACCGGGCAAGCTGCCGCGTGAGACCGTAAGCCAGAGCTACGAGCTCGAGTACGGCACCGATTCAATTGAGATCCATGCCGACGCTATCAGCTCTAAAGATACCGTGTTGATTCTGGACGACTTGGTCGCGACGGGCGGAACCGTCGAGGCAACAGGTAAACTGGTGCGAGATATGGGCGCAAAGCTTGTCGGTTACGGTTGTATCCTTGAGCTTGCGTTTCTCAACCCGCGCGAGAAGCTCACGCCGTCTGATGACGATGTGGAGCTCTTTAGCCTGGTGACGGTGGACTAGCCGTTACCCTTAGTTACTGGAAAGGAAGCTACATGCGCACAGCAAACACGCACAAAAACATGGCACGCTGCGCTGCTACGGCAACCCTCGCTTGTGTTTTGGGCTTGGGCCTCGCGGCTCCTGCCTACGCCGATACCGCATCCGACCTTGCCGCTGCTCGTACGAAGCTCGAGCAGATCGGTACCCAAACCCAGCAGATTTACGATGAGCTCGCCACGCAGACGCAGGCGCTCGATCAAACTGCCGGCGAAATCACGCAGAAGCAGCAGGAGATCGCCGATGGTCAGGCCAAGCTCTCGACCTATGTCGCCGGCGAGTACAAAACCGGCGGTCTGAGCCTGCTTCAGGTTCTGACGGGCGTCGATGACCTGAGCGATATGCTCAACCGTCTGTTCTACTACGGCAAAGTTTCCGATAAGCAGGCTCAGACCATTCAAGAGGTCAAGGATCTTAAGCAGCAGCTCACCGATAAGCAGACCGAGCAGGAGAAGAACGTCGCCGCGACGCAGAAGAAGGTCGACGAGCTCAACGCCCAGCATGCTGAGGCCCAGAGTGTCGTGAACTCCCTGGATTCGCAGCTGCAGGCCGAGCTTGCCGCAGAGGCCGAGGCCAACGCCGCGCTGCAGGCCGGCATCAACGCCAGTACCGCCGAGAAAGCCACGGTGAGCAACGAGACTGCCGGTACGACCGAGAACACCAACAACGGTGGCCAGACCAGCAATAACAACAACCAGGGCGGCAACACTCCGGCTCCTACGCCGGCACCTGCTCCGACGCCGCAGCCCTCCACGCCTCCTCCGGCTCCGACGCCTTCTGCTCCGAGCCAGTCCGTCGACGGCGGTTCTGTTGTCTCGCGTGCATACAGCAAGCTTGGTTGCGCTTATTCCTGGGGCGGAATTGGCCCGAACAGCTTCGACTGCTCTGGTTTTGTTAGCTATTGCCTCACTGGCCGCTATTGCCGCCTGGGCACCACGGGCACCTTTATGGGCTGGACGCGTGTGTCCGATCCGCAGCCCGGTGACGTTGTGGTCAATTCGTACCACACCGGCATTTACATCGGTGGTGGACAGATGATTCATGCTTCCGACTACAAC
>CAVEDI010000196.1:0-6667 GCA_963614405.1 Oscillospiraceae bacterium
CCCGGATCCACTCGATATCGCGCTCGTCGCCATACGGCAGATCGTGATAGACGGCCTTGCCCGTCTCGATATCGGTACACACGCACGTAAACCGCATGGGGCAGGCGCGATATGTCTCCAGGTCGATGGGATCGCGCTCGATGGGCACCTCGTGATAAGCAAAGTCGGCATTGAACATATCGCCGGTTCGCAGCCAGCTGGTCACGCTTGCGTAGCGCTTGTCGGCACAATAGGCCTTGTTGTAGCGAATGGCGCGGCCGATCTGGCGCGATTTAAAGTTGTAGCCAAATGCCGCGCCCGCCGAGACGCCCACCATATGGTCGCAGGTCAAACCGTGCTCCATCCAAACGTCGAGCACGCCCGCCGTATACATACCGCGGTAGCCGCCTCCCTCGAGCGCCAGCCCCACCGTGCGCGTCATATTTGACTGTGCCATGCGACCATCTCCGTTCCTGCGTTTTAAACCGGGACAAGTATACCCGTCAACATATATCGTCCCAGTCGCATTTTTATCGAACATCGCATCGTCGCGCTACCGCTTGTCGAACAATAGCCGCCCACAGCATGTGCACCCATATATAATTGTGCACTATTGTTTACACCACTCAGCTGTTATCAACAGCGAACATTAGCCGGCAAATTAACTCAACAACGCGGCAAGGCGGGGGCCTGGATACATGCAAAGCGCTGAGCAACGACGCGTGTACACAACGAGCTCGCCCGACGCAATCCGCCCCGACCTCAGAAAGCCACTTAGAACATGGAAACTGTCAGCAATTACACCGAAACGCTCGAAAAGACCGTCCGCGACCTTCTCGAGCGGCAGGAGGATCTGATCAGGACCGCCTTTACCGACCAGCTTACCGGGCTTGGCAACCGTGGCGGCTTTGCCCGTTCCCTCGAGGAGCTCTGGGAGCAGGACGCCCCCGTTACCATGGCGTTCATCGATATCGACAATCTCAAGCACTGCAACGACGTCTTTGGACATGACGAGGGCAACCGCTATATCTTGCAGGTAAGTCTCTATCTTAATCTGTATATGAAGGTGGGCGAAGCGGCGTTTCGCATAGGCGGCGACGAGTTTGCCATCCTATCTACGATTGCAACCGAGGACGACCTCGCCGAACGTCTGAAACACTGCCGAACGGTTCTGCTCAAAAACAACGATTCCGAGATGCCCCACTCGTTTAGCTACGGAGTGTCACATGCCGACCCCGCCCTGGGCGAAGCTTCCAATCGCATGACGCTCGATGCCGACCATCGCATGTACGACTACAAGCTACGTCATGCCATGCACCTCGATCGACGCAATATCACGCAAGTTCACGCCGACGACTTCGAAATAAGCGATCGAATTTTTGACGCCTTTTCGATGCTCAATGAGGGCCGATATTTCTTTATCGAGAACTTGGACAAACATCGCACCCTTTGGTCACAAGGTGCCTTGCGCGATCTTGGCCTTCCCTCGGAGCACATAGACAACTGTCGCGATTACTGGAAAACGCGCGTCCATCCCGACGACCTTGAGGCCTGCATCAACGACATCGACCAAGTCTACAACGGCACCAAGCACCGTCGCGTCATGCAGTATCGTGTGCGCAACGCCGTCGGCGACTACGTCCTTTGCCGTGCTCGCGGGTTTCGTATCGACGGCGACGGAAATGTCCCCTCGCTCTATGTCGGCGAGCTCGTCAACCACTCACTTGCCGAAACCGTCGACGCCGCCACAGGCCTCGGAACGCAGCGCATGCTGGCCAACGCCATCGACGCCTGCCGCCGCGATCGTTGCGAGACAGGGCTTATAGCGGTGCGCGTTCGTGGCACGACAAAGCTCAACGAGCTCTACGGGGCCGAGGCCGTCGACAACATGCTTGCCGAATACGCAGGCCGTATGCTGTCGATCACTCGCGGCAGGAGCCGGGTCTACCGTTCACGAAGCGTTCAGTTCGTCGTGCTCAGCAACGACCTAGACCACGAGGCATTCGAGCAACTGACCCGCCACCTTAAAGAGGCCGTTTTCGCTCCTGTTCGAATCGCAGGCGACACCATTACTCCCGTCTGCCTTGTCGTCCCGGCCTTTTACGAGCACTTAACCCATCAAGCGACCGCCGTTTTAGGCGAACTCAACCGTCGCCTTCGCACGGCCGGCGGGCTTGTTCCCAACGACAGCCTCCCCATACCCGAGGCTGAGCGCAAAAGCGCCATCGCCGAACGTATCGACTCGCTCACGGGTCTCTATCGACCCAGCGAGTTTATGCGGCGCGCCAACGCTTTTCTCGAGGCAAGACGCGACGGCGCCTGGTGCATCGCCACGGTCGACATGGGCCACATGCGCCTGTTTAACGAATGGTATGGACAGGCCGAAGGCGACCGTCTGCTTGCCGATGTGGGCACGGTCCTCAAGGACATCGAGAATGCCGACATGGGCGTCGCAGGGTACTGGGGCCAAGATGACTTTTGCGTACTCATCCCCTTTAAGCACATCGCCGTCCATCAAATCTACAACCGCGTTCGCGAGGCAGTAGCCAGGTATGATGGCGGCGTAGGTTTTTGGCCGTCCATGGGCGTTTACCCCATCGATTCCAATGAGGAGATCACCATCGATGCGCAGGCAAAGGCCATGTTTACCAATCGGCGCGCAAAAAACGACTTTAAGGAGCGCATTGCCATTTTTTGCCCCGAGGAGTACAAGCGCGAAATCGTGTTCAACCGCACGCTGACCGAATTCCAGTACGCGCTGTCAAATGGTCGCATCACGTACTATCTTCAGCCCCAGGTCGATATGGAAACCGGCGAGATTATTGGCGCCGAAGCACTCACCCGCTGAATTAACAAGGACGGCTCTCTCATTTCGCCCGCAACGTTTATCCCCGCACTCGAGGAAAGCGGCTTTGTAGTGACGCTCGACAAATATGTTTGGCAGGGCGTCGCCATGTGGCTCCGCGAGCGCCTCAATCGAGGACTTCGCGTGGTTCCGATTTCCCTCAATGTGTCGCGCGTAGACATTCTTGCCTGCGATGTCGCCGAGCATATGGGGTCGCTCGCCGCCCAGTACAACCTGCCGCCCGAACTCATGCACATCGAGATCACCGAGACCGCCTATACCGGAGAGTCCGAGGCCGTGGATAAGCTGACCGCGGATCTGCACACCCGTGGCTTCTCGACCTACATGGACGATTTTGGCACCGGCCAGTCCACGCTCGCGATGCTCAAGAACGTCAACGTCGACGTCATCAAGCTCGACCGCACCTTTGTGCCCACCGACCGCGATCAAGGCCGCAGCACGCAAATCATTTCATCGATGCTCGAAATGGCGCAGTCGCTCCATCTGCCCGTCATGGTCGAAGGCGTCGAGACAAATGAGCAGGCGAACATGCTACGACAAATGGGCGCCCGCTACGCTCAGGGCTTCCTCTACTACCGCCCCATGCAGGCGAAGGATTTTGAGGCATTGCTCGATGGCGGCAATAACAACTGATACGCTCGCGCGCAAAACGCCACCGTCGAAGGGGATATTTGTCTCCATTAGCTAACTTATATCCCCAATTCAAACCGAATTGGGGATATGATACAAACCGTTGTTCCGCCCAAGGAGGTTATCCATCATGAACGAGTCGTATCGCCTGGGCGAGCAATCGATTATTGCCTATCTTCAGCGACTTGCGAACGGCGTCTCGACCGCCGAACTCGATGTTGCCGCGCTGCCTGCTGGGCTACGCGCCGTTGGCGAGCAACTGCAAAAGACGCATGCCATCCTGCAACAAGAGCGCCAGCTGCTTGAGCGCAACGCCTATATCGATCCGCTCACCAACTTGGGCAACCGCAACGGATTCGACCGTCACGTCGAGCAACTCTGGCGCAAAGGCGACCCCTTCACCTGCGCCTATATTGACATCGACCATCTCAAGCATTGCAATGATAGGTTTGGCCACGCCGAAGGCAATCGCTATATTCTGAGCATCTGCCGCACGCTCTCCGAAACCATGGAGCACGATGAGATGCTGTTCCGTATCGGTGGAGACGAGTTTGTGCTCATCTCGCTCTCCGCAAACGAGATTGAACTCGAGCAGCGCTTGGAGCAGGTACGTACCAGGCTGATCGAGGCGAGCTCAGGTGGCAAGGCGCCCATGATCGGCAGCTTTAGCTTTGGCTGCTCGCGCGTCGATCCACTTGCTGGCGACACGCGTCGCCAGATGACAATGGATGCCGATCGCAAGATGTATCGCTATAAGCTTATGCATCGTGTGCAGCAACCGAAAGACGATGACGCGCCGCAACGCCCAATCGTCGATCAGCTTCCCTGCAACGACCGGGTGTTCCAAGCGATCTCCATGAGCTCCGAGACGCGCTATCCGTTTATCCTCAATCTCGATACGGGAGAATCGCAATGGTCGGTTAACGCCGTGCGCGATTTTGACCTGCCCTCCCAGCACCCTTTTAACTCACTCGACATGTGGCTCGCCCGCGTTCATCCCGAGGACCGCGACAACGTACGTGTCGAGCTCGACATGGTGATAAACGGCACGTGGCACTTCCACTACATGCAGTATCGCGTAATGGATGCCACCGGAAAATACGTGCTTTGCGACTGCACGGGCTACCGCTTGGACGGCACCGATACCGAGCCCGGCATGTATGTGGGCATTATCATCAACCGAAGCTTGGCAGATACGACCGATTCCGTGACCGGCTTGGGCGATATTCACGCCCTGGTCAACGCCATTGGCGAAATGCGTCGCGTGGCGCGCAAGGCTGGTTTGATCGCCATCAAAATCGACGATATCGCTCAGGTCAATGCCCGCTTTGGCTTTGATGCGGGCGACCGCGTTTTGGCAGAATGTGCCGCCTGTCTGGTGGAATGCTCGCGCGGTAAGGGTCGTATGTTCCGCTCGACGGGGCCGATGTTCGTGGCTCTTTTCGACGACTTTGATCCCGAAGAAACCGATGCGATTGCAGAGGAAATCGAGCGGTTCCTGGGTTCGCCCGTGCTCTTTGGCCCATTTGAATATCAGCCGCCCATTCGCGTGGCCACGCTCCATCTGGACGGCGTCGACCGTCAGCCCGTTTCGATTTTGAACGAGCTCAAAGCGTTGCTCGGGAAAGCCGTGCAGGTGCCAGGTACCAAACTGGATTAGCACCGCGCCCACACCGCCTCCCCCATCGTGCGATAATCCTCTGCAGAAGTCACCGACAGCAGAGGGAGTTTGTGATGAAGGTTCTTTTGGTCAATGGCAGCCCCAAGGCAAACGGCAACACCGCCCGCGCACTCGCCGAAGTCGCCGAGCAACTCAATGCCGAAGGCATTGATACCGAGGTGTTTCAGCTGGGCACCAAGCCCATTCGCGACTGCATTGGCTGTGGTCAGTGCGGCAAGCTCGATTGCCGCTGCACCTTTGACGATGACGTGGTGAACGAGCTGATCGCTGCCGCCGAGCAGGCAGATGGCTTTGTCTTTGGCTCGCCCGTCTACTATGCGCACCCCAGCGGGCGCATCCTTTCGGCCCTCGATCGCGCCTTCTATGCCGGCAGCAAGGCCTTTGCGCACAAGCCGGGCGCTGCCGTCGCCGTCGCCCGTCGCAGCGGTACGTCGACGACCTTCGACGTGCTCAACAAGTACTTCACCATCAACCAGATGCCCGTGGTTGCCTCAACGTACTGGAACAACGTGTTTGGCGCCATGCCGGGCGAGGCCGCCCAGGACGCTGAGGGCCTAGCCACCGTGCGCAACATCGGCAAGAACATGGCCTGGCTCCTTCGTTGCATCGAGGCAGGACAGGCCGCCGGCATCAACGCGCCCGAAGCCGATCGCGAGCGCACCAACTTCATCAGGTAGAACGGCGGAACATGAATATCCAGATTTTTGGCACCAAAAAGTCTTTCGACACCAAGAAGGCGCAGCGTTATTTTAAGGAGCGCCGCATTAAGGTGCAGTTTATCGACCTTAAGGAAAAGGAGATGAGCAAGGGCGAGCTCACGAGCGTGATGCAGGCGGTCGGCGGTATCGACAAGCTGCTCAACCCCAAGGCCAAGGACGAGGAGACGCTCGCGCTCATCCAGCACCTCACCCCCAGCCAGCGCTTCGACAAGTTGCTCGAGAACCAGCAGGTTCTAGCCGAGCCCATCGTGCGTAACGGCAAAAAGGCCACCGTCGGTTATTGCCCCGATGTATGGGGAGCCTGGGAGTAGCCTGTGTTATTTGCCAGCGCGTGGGTATAAGAGCAGGCGTTTGGCATATGATTCAACTGTAAGCCATGTCTAACAAAGGAGGGCACATGCCCAACAAACCCGTGAAAATCATCATGCTTACCGGATACCTCGGTGCCGGCAAGACCACGCTGCTCAACCACATCCTCGCTAACGATGGCGGTATCCGCGCCGCCGTAATCGTCAACGATATCGGCGAGATCAATGTGGACGCCAGCCTCATCGCCGACGGCGGCCTTTCCGAGACCGACGACCTCATCCCGCTCACCAACGGCTGCATCTGCTGCACGCTTTCGGATGACCTGGCCAACCAGCTGCAGGGCATCGCCGATTCGGGCAACTTCGATTACATCATCATCGAGGCCTCGGGCATTTGCGAGCCCATCCCCATCGCCTACACCATCTCGAGCTTCTGCGACGTCGGATCTAATGCCGCAGTAGGCTCATCCAGAATAACAACCGG
>CAVEDI010000197.1:0-2159 GCA_963614405.1 Oscillospiraceae bacterium
GGGCGTACCCACCGTGTTGTGCGGCCAGCTCGAGGGCCACCCCTATCGCGATGTGTTCTCGACGGTCTACTCTGACGACGAAGAGGGCGGACGCTTTGCAGCGCTCGCTATGAAGGAGCGAGGGCGCAAAGATATCGTCGCCGTGTTGGGACCGCAAGACAACCCCGCCGTTGTCGACCGCCTGCGCGGCTACCGCGCCGTCTTGGGCGAAGACCTCCCAGACGCAAACGTTATCCATACCGGCTGGAACAACGGAGACGGCTATCAGGCCATGCACCAGATCCTCGCGCGCGAGATTGCTTTCGATGGCGTGCTCTGCGGATCGGACCGTATCGCGGCTGGCGTCATCACCGCACTCAACGAGGCAGGCCTATCCGTTCCGGCGGACATTTCTGTCGTCGGCTTCGACGATCACGAGATTGCGACGCGCTGCGTCCCCGCGCTCACGACCGTCCGCCAGCCCCTGCGCGAAGAAGGACACATGGCCGCCAACATTGCGCTCGACATGATCAAGGGTGCCGAGCCCACCACCACCGTCATGCACATGCAGCTCGTTCAGAGAGACTCGCTATAAGAAACTGGGGGCAGGCTTTCCGCCAGACAGTTGTTGCGGAAAGCCTGTCCCGTTTGAGCGCTCATTCTGGGGCACAGTTTCCGTTAGACAGCTCAACCGGAAACTGTGCCCCATTATTTTGCCGAATACTGGGTCGCGCTTTCCCAGAGGACCCCCTTTGGGAAAGCGCGACCCCTTCTGGACGCAGATTCCGGGTTGTAGTTTCCCGGCGCACGACGGCAAGCCTCCAAACCATGACGTCACGACATAAAAAACGAGGGAAGGCACGCGTCCTTCCCTCGTTACAGGCAATATGTAGCCGCTTCCCTACATCAGGCGCAGACTGACGTCCTTGAGCTGGGCGCCGCTAACGGCACTCGGGGCGCCCGACATGAGGTCGGAGCCGCTGGCCGTCTTGGGGAACGCCATGACGTCGCGGATGGAGTCGGAACCGGTGAGCAGCATGCACACGCGGTCCAGGCCCAGAGCGAAACCGCCCATCGGGGGCGCACCAAACTTGAGTGCCTCCATGAGGAAGCCGAACTGAGACTCGGCACGCTCCTCGGTAAAGCCCAGGAGCTTGAGCATGGACATCTGCATCTCGGCGTTGTGGATACGCATACCGCCGCCGCCGGCCTCAAAGCCGTCCATGACAAAGTCGTAGGTGCACGAACCGGCTGCGAGCGGATCGGCCTCGATCTTGGCGATGTCGGTCTCGGTCGGCAGAGTGAACGGCTGGTGCTCGGCAGCATAGGCCTTGCGATCCTCGTCCCAATGGAACAGCGGGAAGTTGACGACCCACAGGAAATCGTGACCCTCGCGCTTGATCTCGAGCGCGTTGGCCATGTGAGAACGCATGCCGCCCAGGATCTCGTCAGAGAGCAGGCGCGGGCCGGCGGCAAACATCACAAGGTCGCCGGGCTCGACGTCCATGCGCTCGCGCAGAGCCACCATCTCCTCGTCCGAGAAGAACTTGACGATGGGGCTGTTGATGGAACCGTCCTCGCGGAAGGCGATCCATGCCAGGCCCTTGGCGCCAAACGTGGAAGCCACGCCGGCGAGCTTATCGATCTTGGCACGTGCCCAGGCACCGGCGCCCTTGGCGTTGATGGCCTTGACGACAGAGCCCTCTTCGTTTGCAGCGGTCGCAAAGACCTTGAACTTGGAGTTGGCAAAGATGTCGGTCAGGTCGACCAGGTGCATGCCATAGCGGGTATCGGGCTTGTCGGAGCCATAGGTATCCATGGCCTCCCAGTAGTCCATGCGACGCAGCGGCGTGGGCATCTCGACACCCATGCGACCGAAGGCGTCGGACAGGACTTCTTCGAGCGCGCTCATGACATCGTTCTGGTCCACGAAGGACATCTCGATATCGACCTGGGTGAACTCGGGCTGACGGTCGGCACGCAGGTCCTCGTCGCGGAAGCACTTGGCAACCTGGTAGTAGCGCTCGACGCCACCGACCATGAGCAGCTGCTTCAGGAGCTGCGGGGACTGCGGCAGGGCGTAGAAGTTACCCGGCTGAATACGGCTGGGGACGATGAAGTCACGGGCGCCCTCGGGCGTGGACTTGATGAGGGTGGGCGTCTCGATCTCGGTGAAATGG
>CAVEDI010000198.1:0-12399 GCA_963614405.1 Oscillospiraceae bacterium
GCGGAAACCTCGGAACCGGCCTGGGTGAAGCGGAAGATGTTGTCGATGAACAGCAGAACGTCCTGGCCGCGATCGCGGAAGTACTCAGCGGTGGTAAGGCCGGCCAGACCGATGCGCAGACGCGCTCCGGGCGGCTCGTTCATCTGACCATAGACCAAGCAGGTCTTGTCGATAACGCCAGACTCGCTCATCTCGAGGAACAGGTCGGTGCCCTCGCGGGTACGCTCGCCGACGCCGGTGAACACCGAGGTGCCGCCGTGCTCCTGGGCGAGGTTGTTGATGAGCTCCTGGATCAGAACGGTCTTGCCGACGCCGGCGCCGCCGAACAGACCTGTCTTGCCGCCGCGGATGTAGGGCTCGAGCAGGTCGACGGCCTTGATGCCGGTCTCGAAGATCTCGGTCTTGGTGGTGAGCTCGTCGAAACGGGGCGCTGCATGGTGGATGGGGTAGAACTCCTCCACCTCGGGCATGGGCTTGCCGTCGACGGGCTTGCCCATGACGTTCCAAATGCGGCCGAGCGTCTTGGGACCAACGGGCATCTTCATGGGCTCACCGGTATCGGTGGCGATGAGGCCGCGCTGCAGGCCGTCGGTCGAGGACATGGCGACCGTGCGGACGACGCCGCCCGGAAGCTGGCTCTCGACCTCGAGGATCGTGCTCAGATGACCGATCGGGGTCTCGGCCTCGACCGTGAGCGCGTTGTAGATCGGGGGCACCGCTCCGTCAAACTTGACGTCGACGACAGGGCCGATGATTCGCACGATGCGACCATCACCGGCAGTCGTCTTCTTGGTGGCTTCCTCGACCGCAAGCTTTACGGTGTTATTAGCCATTACTGTTCCTCCAATGCTGAGGCTCCGCCGACGATCTCGTTAATCTCGGTCGTGATCGAAGCCTGGCGCACGCGACTATACGTGCGGGTAAGGGTCGAGATGATCGCGGTGGCGTTTTCCGTCGCGGAGTGCATGGCCTTGCGGCGTGCACCCTGCTCGGCAGCCGCCGAATCGATCAGGGCCTGGTAGATGACCGTCAGGATATAAGACGGCACAAGCTTGCCGAGAACATGCTCGGGAGAGGGCACGAACTCGAACGTGGACGAGATGCGCTTAGGGGCGTCGGTCTCGTTCTTACGCGGACCGTGGGCCATAGCGATCATCTCGGGGTCGAGCGGCAACAGATGCTCGACGCGAAGCTCCTGATCCACGCGGTTCTTGGCGTGGTGGTAGACAAGCTCGACACGGTCAAGCTCACCGGCACGATACGCATCGCAGATATGAGAGGAGATCATGCGGGCCTGATTGAAATCGGGCTCAGAGGAGTTGCCCTCAAAGTGCATGACAACGTTTGCGCGGTCACGGAAATACGTGGCCGGCTTACGCCCGCACGCGATGATCTCGTATTCGATGCCGTCGTTCGCCCAAGAAGCGGCGAGCTTTTCGGCCGTGCGCTCCACCGTCGTATTGAAACCGCCGGCAAGGCCGCGGTCCGAGGCAATAACGACAATCAGGCCATGCTTGACGCTCTCATGCTTCTGCAGCATGGGATCGGTGCCCGAACAGGAGGCGTCGCCGGCGACCGTCAACATGACGTCGGTCAGCGCCTCCTTATAGGGCTCGGCCTGCTTGGAGCGATCGAGGGCACGACGAATCTTGGCCGTAGAGACCATCTCCATCGTGCGCGTGATCTGCTTGGTCGTGGTAACCGAGGAGATTCGCTTCTTAATGTCGCGAAGGTTGGCCATGGGGCTTAGTTCTCCTCTGATCCAGAAACATCCGAATGGTGCTTGGCCATGAACTGCTGCTTGAAGTCGCCGATGACGCGCAAGAGCTCAGCCTTGGTGTCATCATCGATCTTCTTGGCGCGAACCTTGTCGAGCAGCGAACCAAAGCCATTGTCCATGTACTCGATGAGCTCGGCACGGAAGGGCAGCACGTCGGCGATCTCCAGGTCATCCAGGAAGCCCTCGTTGCCAGCGAACAGCGTAACGATCTGCTCGCCAACCTCAAACGGCTTGTAACGCGGCTGCTTCAGGAGCTCGGTCATGCGAGCACCGTGGGTCAGCTGCTTCTGAGTAGCCTCGTCGAGGTCGGAGCCGAACTGCGTAAAGCCAGCGAGCTCCTGATAGGAAGCGAGGTCCAGACGGAGGTTGCCGGCGACCTGCTTCATGGCCTTGGTCTGCGCATCGCCACCGACGCGGGACACGGAGATACCCACGTCGACTGCCGGGCGCTGACCCTGGAAGAAGAGCTCGGACTGCAGGTAGATCTGACCATCGGTAATGGAAATGACGTTGGTCGGAATGTAGGCCGAGACGTCGCCGTCCTGGGTCTCGATGATCGGCAGTGCCGTCATGGAGCCGTAACCGTTCTTCTTGGACATCTTAACGGCACGCTCGAGCAGACGAGAGTGCAGGTAGAAGATGTCGCCAGGATAGGCCTCGCGTCCGGGCGGACGATGCAGCGTCAGCGACATCTGACGGTAGGCCACAGCCTGCTTGGACAGGTCGTCGTAGATGACGAGCACGTGGCCGCCGAGGTTGGTCTCGCTGGCGGGCTTGCCGTCCTCGCCGTTGTACATGAAGAACTCGCCAATAGCGGCACCGGCCATAGGCGCGATGTACTGCATAGGGGCGGAATCGGCAGCAGTGGCCGAAACGATGATGGTGTAGTCGAGCGCACCGTGCTGAGCGAGGGTCTCACGGATGTTGGCAACCGTGGAGGCCTTCTGGCCGATGGCGACATAGATGCAGACCATGCCCTTGCCGCGCTGGTTGAGGATAGCGTCGATGGCGATGGCGGTCTTACCGGTCTTACGGTCGCCGATGATGAGCTCACGCTGACCGCGGCCAATAGGCACCATGGAGTCGATAGCGAGCAGACCGGTCTGAACCGGCTCGCACACCGGGGTACGATCGATGACGCCGGGAGCCTTGAACTCGATGGGGCGACGGTGCGTGGCGACGATGTCACCCAGGCCGTCGATAGGCTGGCCGAGCGGATTGACGACGCGGCCGAGCATGGCACGGCTCACGGGGATATCCATAATGCGGCCAGTGGTGCGGCACTCGTCGCCTTCCTTGATGGAGTCGACGGCACCAAACAGAACGGCGCCGACCTCGTCACGGTCAAGGTTCTGGGCAAGGCCGAAGACGGTCTCACCGGTATCGGAGCTCTTGAACTCCAGAAGCTCGCCTGCCATGGCGCTCTTGAGGCCGGAGACGCGCGCGATGCCGTCGCCTACCTCGTCGACCGTTGAAACCTCATGCGTATCGACCGTCGCGGAGAGGCTCGTGAGCTGCTCCTGCAGTTTCTTGGCGATATCCTGGGCATTGAGGGTTTCGGACATTAGGCTTCACCTCCGTACGAATTAGCAGAGTTTGCGAGGGTCTCCTGCGCGATGCGCAGCTGCGTCTTGACGGAAATGTCACGACGCTCGCCGCGGGCCTCGAGCACCAGGCCGCCCACGATAGACGGGTCGACCTGCTCGATAAGGAATACCTTGCGGCCGAAGTCCTGCTCGCATTTCTTAGTGATGGTTTGACGCAGCTCGTCGTCGAGCGGGATCGCCGTGGTGACGGTCACGCCCACTACATCCTCGTCTTCCTCGGCAACATACTTAAAGGCAGCTGCCACCTTGGGAAGAAGGTCGAGCTGGTCGCGCTTGGACATGGTGTCGAGCACGGCGATGATCTCGGGGCTGGCAGAAGCCAAGCGCTCGACCATCTCGAGGTCCTCGAACACATGGTTCTCGGCCTTGGCGGCTTCCAAAAGGGAACGCGCGTAGGTCTCGAGCACCTTGTCCTGATAGCGGCTAGTCGGCATTCAGGCTACCTGCTTCCTGGATGTAGCGCTCGATGAGCTTCTTCTGCTCGGCATCGTCCTCGAGTGCCTCGCCCACGATCTTGGTGGCGACGGCAACGGACAGGTCGGCGATGGAGCTCGCGGCACCGGCGTAGATGGACTTGCGCTCGTCCTCGACGGTCGTATGGGCCTTGGCGATGATCTCCTCGGCCTCCTTGTGAGCAGCCTCGATGATACGGGCACGCTCGGACTCGGCGTCCTTACGGGCCTCGAGAACGATGTCGGCAGCCTGACGACGGGCGTCGGTGACGATCGAGTCGGACTCAGCGCGCTTGGCGATAGCCTCCTGCTTGGTCTTCTCGGCCTCGTCGAGGCTCTCCTCGATCTTCTTGCCGCGCTCCTCCATGGTTTTCATGATGCCCGGCAGGGCGACCTTGGCCAGCACGATCCAGATAATCAGGAAGGCGATAAGCGCCGGGATGAACTCCGCCATCTTAGGGATGAGGATGTCCGCACCGGCAGCGCCGTCCTCGGCGAACGCGGAAACCGGCATGAGCAGCGCGGCCGCGGACGCGGAGAGTGCGATCGCGCTCTTCTGGGATGAAAGATTCATACTTGACGCTCCGTGCTATTTAACGATCAGCGCGACAACGAAGCCGATCAGAGCCAGAGCCTCGCCGAAAGCGGAGCCCATGATGAAGACGGTGAACACGCGGCCCTGGACCTCAGGCTGACGGGCCATAGCACCCGTAGCACCCAGAGCAGACAGGCCGATAGCAAGACCAGCGCCGATAACACCGAGACCGTAACCGATAACTCCCACGATTCCTCCTTTGTCGTGCGTGTCTTATTTCACGCAGGATAACCTTTTTATAACTGCCGGGCTCCATGGGTACGGGCACCGGCGGTTTAACGAATTGCCTTACCTTTAAGGCGCGAACGGAAGACTACTCCTCCTCCGCGACTTCCTCTGCCTCGGAGACATACACGGCGGTAAGGACCGTGAAGACGTAAGCCTGGATGGCACCGACCACAAGCTCGATCGCATAGATCAGGATGAGGATGGCAAGCCAGGCCAGCGAAGGCAGGGCGCCGACGGCGTGGGCCGCGGAAACCTGCTGAAGCAGCGGCTGCATGAACATGCTCGCCATGATGGCGAACGAGCCCATGACCACGTGTCCTGCGAACATGTTGCAGAACAGACGGACGGCGAGCGTGATGAGGCGCAGGAAGGTCGAGAAAAGCTCGACGACCCACACGAGCACGTTCATCGGGAAGCTCACGCCCTGCGGGGCGAGGCTCTTGATGTAGCCGATCACGCCGTGAGCCTTGCATCCGTAGTAGATGAAGTACACGAAGGCGAAGATGGCGAGCGCGGCGGTGGAGCCGATTGCACCGGTGCCGGGCTTCATTCCCGGGATCAGGCCGATCATGTTATTGATCAGGATGAACAGGAAAAGCGAGCACAGGAACGGGAAGTGCTTCTTCCAGTTCTCACCCACGACACCCTTGCCGATATCGTTCTCGACGTACTCGATGATGTACTCGAAACCGTTGACGAAGAAGCCCTTGGGAACCAGGGTCTGCTTCTTCTTGAACACGGCCAGGACGATCAGGAGCACGATCGTGGAGACGATCAGCCAAAACGAGTACTGCGTGATGCCGCAGCTCAGATCGCCCACGACAGGGGTGGAGCTGAACTCGCTGACCAGATGATTAATCTCATCAGGCAGCTTTTCAAAAATTTCCACGACTTACCTTTCGACCTCATGAGGATCTCGCAGCGCCTTGGCGACGCGAACCGCGCAGGCGGCCATAAAGGCCACGAAGCCGATCGCCTCGCCCAGGAGGAACATGCGAAATGCCTCTCCGAACAACACAAACACAACCAAGGTAAAGACGAGCAGAGCGATTGCCGAGACCGCCAGACTCACCATACCCTTGAGCATGTCCGCATTCTGCTTATCGTCAAGAACCGGCTTGAGCGTAAAGACAAAGGGAAGGAAGGCAATTGCGCCCGCGATGGCGCCTGCAACGATAGCGAGCAGATCGGCTATCTGAAACACTGGCGTCCTCACTTTCCTTTTTAACGCCTCACAGAACAGTTCCCGCCAAACATTGGTGACTATTGTACGAGCCAATCGCTAAAGTACAACCGAAAAAGCATCGGTTAATACGCACCTGTTCGTTTTCTTAAGACCTTCTTTATGCCGCAGGTACGGTAATACGTTTTTCTCGAACCCTGCAGGGCAAAACGTCCGTTAACAGGAGTGCGCGTGGACGTCTTTTGCTCGCCCGCGCGCACCATTTCTTCGTATTTTCGACGTTAGCCGGTATGGCCCAGAGATTACAGCGTGCCGTAGATGCGGTCGCCGGCGTCGCCCAGGCCGGGAACGATGTAGGCGGCCTCGTTGAGATGGTCGTCGATGGCGCACGTATAAATATGTACGTCGGGGTCCTTTTCGGTCAGTGACTTGAGGCCCTCGGGCGCGGCGACGATGCACAGCATGCGGATATCCTTGACACCGCGCTCGCGCAGGTAGCTGATGGCCATCTCGGCCGAACCGCCCGTGGCGAGCATGGGGTCGACGACCAGGCAGATGCGCTGGTCGATATCCTTGGGCATCTTGCAGTAATACTCGTGCGGCTCGTGGGTGACCTCGTCGCGCTCCATGCCGATGTGGCCCACGCGAGCGGAGGGCACCAGATCGAGGATGCCGTCGACCATGCCAAGGCCTGCACGCAGGATGGGAACGATGGCGAGCTTTTTGCCGGCGAGCTGCTTAAACGTTGCGGTGGTGATGGGGGTCTCGACTTCGACGTCTTCCATGGGCAGGTCGCGCATGGCCTCGTAGCCGTCAAAAAGTGCGAGCTCGCGCACGAGCTGGCGGAACTGGTTGGTGCCGGTCTCCTTGTCACGCAGAATCGACAGCTTATGCTGGACGAGCGGGTGATCGACAAGGGTCACACGGGACGTATCGTAGGTGACGGTCATGGGTTGATTGCCCCTTTCGTTGCGGTCGGAAGATGGCCTTGCTGACAAGGCGCATGGCGATGTTGTTGCCGCGCGCCGTGCATAAGTTTAACGGTTTGTTGTATCGAGCAGCTCGTCGCAACCCTACTGAGCGGTGTTGAGCGAACGCTTGACGGCATCACGCCAACCAGCGAGATTGCTCTCACGGCGTTCGGCGGACATGTGGGGAAGGAAGGTCCTAACGATCTGGGCATTTTGCTCCAGCTCTTCCAGGTCTTCCCAATAGCCGACGGCAAGACCCGCCAAGTACGCGGCGCCGATTGCCGTGGTCTCCACCGTCTCGCATTGCAGCACGGGGATATCCAGCAGGTCGGCCTGGAATTGCATGATGAACTCGTTGCGCGAGGCACCGCCATCGACAGACAGGCGCTCGATCGAAAGCCCCACGTCCTGCTCCATGGCGCGCAGCACGTCGTAGCTCTGATATGCCATGGATTCGCAGGCGGCACGTACGATGGTCGCACGGCTCGAGGCGCCGGTCAGACCGCACACGATACCGCGGGCATGCGGGTCCCACCAGGGAGCGCCCAGACCCGCAAAGGCGGGAACGAAGTAGCAGCCCTCGTTGTCGCTAATCGAAGCGGCGAGTTGTGCCGACTCGCTCACGCTCGAGATGATGCCCATGTTATTGCGAAGCCAGTTCATGGTGGAACCGGCAGCAAAGATGGAGCCCTCGAGTGCATAGCTGATCTTGCCGTCCGCGGCGATACCGATCGTGGAGACCAGACCGTTCTTGGATTCGACGACCTCGTCGCCGGTGTTCATGAGCATAAAGCAACCCGTGCCATAGGTGTTTTTGGTCTGGCCGGGATGGAAGCAGCAGTGGCCGAACAGCGACGCCTGCTGGTCGCCCGCCACGCCCATGATGGGTGGCATGTTGGTCATGATATCGCTCGCGACGCGGCCGTAGTCGCCCGAGCTCCAGCGAACCTCGGGCATCATGGAACGTGGAACGTCAAAGAGCGCCAGTAGATCGTCGTCCCAATCGAGCGTATGGATATTAAAGAGTGCCGTGCGGCTGGCATTGGTGTAGTCGGTGGCAAAGACCTGGCCGCCGGTGAGGTTGTAGATGAGCCAGGTGTCGATGGTGCCAAACATGAGGTCGCCCGCCGCCGCGCTCTCGCGTGCGCCGTCGACGTTGTCGAGAATCCACTGCACCTTGGAGGCCGAGAAATACGGGTCGAGCGTGAGTCCCGTGCGGGAGCGCACCAGCTCCTCGCAACCCTGTTCAACCAACGCGTCGATTGCCGGCGCGGTACGGCGGCACTGCCATACGATGGCGTTATAGATCGGCTGACCGCTCACGCGGTCCCAGACCACCGTGGTCTCGCGCTGGTTGGAGATGCCGATGGCGGCAATGCGGTCGGAGTGGATACCGCTCTTAAACTGGACTTCCATCATGACGGCGATCTGGCTGGCAAGGACCGTCATGGGGTCTTGCTCTACCCAACCGGGACGTGGGAAGCTGGCTTTGACGCTGCGACGTGCCTGCGCGACGATGCATCCGTACTCGTCGACGATGGTCGCAAGTACCGAGGTGGTGCCGCAGTCGAGCGCCATGATGTAGGAACCGCCAAAGTCAAACGAGGCATCTTCCATGCCCAGGCTACCCAGATTCAACGACATCGCTTACACCTTTCTATTGCATCGGGTCGGACAGGACCCGCTCGATCTCTGATGCGGGAAGTGCGCCTTGGCGCAGGATCTGGAGCCCGCCGTGCTGGAACGACACGATGGTCGAGGCGTCGCGACACGGGGTCTCACCGGCGTCGACGGCCACATCGACCCCCTCCAGGATGCGACCCTCGACGGCGGCAAAGCTTGCCGGCGAGGGCGCGCCGTGCGTGTTGGCGCTCGTACAGGCAAGGGGACTGCCGCAGGCGCGGATGAGCGCTTGGACCACGGGCGAGGCCGAAGCGCGAAGTGCCACCGTGTCGTCGGCGGCGCGCATAAAGGTCGGCACGCAGGGGGCCGCCTTGACCACGATAGTCAGGGCGCCCGGCCAGCATCGTCGGGCAAGCACGCGAGCCTCTTCGGGGATATCCACGCCATAGCGGTCGAGTGCTTCGACACCATCGACCAGCCAAGCGACGGTTTGCGTGAGTTCACGTTGCTTGAGAGTGAAGATACGGCGGTAGCCGGTACCGAGCGCAGGGACCGCGGCGCCATTGACGACAGCCTGCGGATCGCGCGGCCACGATGGGAATTCGCTTGTATCTTGGGGTACGGCGTCCGAGAAGGCGTTGACTGCCACGGCGACACCGTAGACGGTCTCGGTCGGGATCAAGGCCAGGCCGCCGCAGCCGAGCACCTCGGCCGTGCGCTCGACGGCGAGCCGATGCGGCTCGCGCGTTCCCTCGTATACCCGATAGACCGTCTGCATGTGTATGCCAGCCCCTTACGCTCTGGTGAAAGTTTGTTTACTGAGGGGCATTCTCGCACGAAACATTCAGCCTATTTGCCCAGAGCGCATGTTGGTTTGGTGAGCGGCTCTAGTAGTCGGTGAAAGTGAGGGGGTTATTGGACTGCGACGAACTTCTTTGGCCTGCCGGCGTGGCGTCTTTGGGCGGCGTAGCGCTCGATGCTGTCTATCGTTATCATCCGACGGCCGTCGACGAGTTCAACATCGAGTTTTCCGGCTTTGACCAGCGCGGTAATCCGCGGAGCGGAGACTTTGAGGTCCAGCGCTGCATCTTTAAATGTTCGGCACGCCGCTTCCCGAGCGTCCTCGTGGTCGATTTCGACTGAAAGGGCCACGACCTCGGCCGAGCGTTCGTACCCTGCCGGAGTCAAACCGTTGTTGAGGTCGTCGGCCAAAAACGCCATCAGCGCCTCGGTGGCATGGGTAATCGCTTCTTCGCGCGTATCGCCATCGGCAAAGGCGCCGGGAAGCTGCGGGAAGCTGGCGCAGTAACCGTCGTCTTCTTTTATGAGAACGCAGTCATAGGTAAATCGCTGCCTCATTTTGCCTCCAACTACCATCCAGCTTGGCGACGAATACTTGCCCACGTGCCCTTCTTTGGTCGATCACCACCAGAGCCGTTCACGGTGACAACACGATCGCCAGAAACATACTTAGCATGACTACCGACTTGCGCGACCTTCACGAATCCATCGTGCTTGAGTAGGGCAATGATTTCCCGAAAGGTAGGAGGTTGCATGGGCCGACCTCTTTCAGCCGTCCTAATTATAAACTACTTTATAATTTTTGTTAACCAGTTAATAAATATTACTGGCGCTGCTTGGGCTCGGTGACGATGGCTCGGACGATACGGGGACGATCGGTGAGGTCGTGGACGATGCGCACGTCCGACAGACCCGCTTGACGACAGAGCTCGGCCGCGGCATCGAGGGCGCCCTCGTAGAGCTCGCAGGCAAACAGGCCGCCGGCGCGCAGCATGTAAGGCGCCGCATTGAGCAGGCGGCGGAAGATATCGAGGCCGTCGGCGCCGCCCTCGAGCGCCAGGTCGGGCTCAAAGTCCTTGACCTCGTGCGGCAGCGAGCGCATGACGCCAGTCGGGATGTAGGGCGGATTGGAGACAAGCACATCAAAGGTGCCCCACTCTTCGCGGGGAATGGAACTCACCAGGTTGGTGAGGCTAAAGGCGACCTCATCGGATGTGAGACCGAGCGCGTCGCGGTTTTTGGTGGCCAGATCGATAGCGCGCGGCTCGATATCGGTGGCGGTGCAGGTAACGTGGCCGCGGCGCTCCCAGGCAAGGGAGAGCGAGATGCAGCCCGTGCCGCAGCCGACCTCGAGAACGCGGGCGATGCGGGGCTCGGCTGGGGCAGGCGCAGCGGCATCCTGAGCTAAAGCCGTCTCCTGGTCGGCACCCTCGATGGCGATGCCGTATTCGTCGAGCTCGGACTCGGCGGCTTCCGCGACTTCGGCTTCTGCTGCCTGCGCGGCGGCTTCCTCGGCCTCGCGGTCGGCCAGCTCCTCGGCATAGGCACGGCTGCCTAGTACGTCGCCACCCAGCGCCGCCTCGTCGGCGGCCGTGAGGTTGGCGGCACGGCGCTCGGCCGTCGCGCGTTCGTCTGCCAGCGCGGCCTCGGCCTTGCGTGCCTCCTCGACCTCATCGTTCCAAGGCAGTTCAACACGCTGACGGGCAGCAGCCTCGGGGCTCAGCACCTCGGCATCCAGATAATTGAGGACTTCCTCGACGAGCATCTCGGTTTCGGGGCGCGGAATGAGCACACCGGGGGCGCACGCGACGTCGATCATGCGAAACTGCGTGCTGCCCGTGATGTATTGCAGCGGTTCACCTTTAGCGCGACGAACAACGGCCGCGTGCATGGTCTCGAGCTGGGCCGCGTTAAGCGTCTCGTCCATACGCATATATAGGTCAATGCGCGCCAGGCCCGTGGCGGCGCACAGCAGCCACTCGGCAGAAAGACGGGGGTGCTCCTCGCCGCGCTCGGCCAGGTACTCCTTGGTCCACTCGAGACAACGCTTGATGGTCCAGATCTCGTTTGCCATGGGGCCCTCCCCTCTTAAGCGCCGGGCGGCGCGCGAATGTCGGAGCAGATTGTAAGCGAGGCTAGCGCTTGGCAAGGGGCGATTGAAGGCAATTATCGAGAATCAGCCCAGAATTTTGCACCGGGCTCGCTCAAAGTGTTCATTCGCCGACGTCTAGATTTGCATTCGTCAAGCTTTTGGCAAGGTTGACCCAAAACTGACCAATATCTAACCAAGAACTTGCCACATCGCTTGACGCACGACCCATCAAAAATCGCCCCGCGACTTCTTGGACGATTTTTTGAGTATTATTTTCAATAGCAGATGAATGCCGCTAATTTCTTTGAGCAGATAGACAGCTTAAAGGCCATCAAAGCCGATTGAATAACATCTCAAGGCAATGTACCCAACCTAGTCATTTAAGAACGTCCCCAATGACTACATCCAAGGCGCCGCAGATAGAGGACGGACAGCGAAAACGCCCCTAAGCGAGCAAGGTGACGTGAAAGAGGAGGGAAGCGTACTTCGGTACGCGACCGACGATTGAACGTCAGATTGCCGCTTAGGGGCGTTTGCAGCGTCGAGCCGTTACGCGGTTTGGCAAAACCGCGTAACCCACTACACAGCCTGCGCCAGCTTCTCAGCTCGCTCGGCGGCGGCGAGCGCCTCGATGACGGTGCCGAGTTGATCGCCCAGAAGGACGCCGTTGTAGGTGGAGTTGAAGCCGATACGGTGATCGGTCACGCGGTCCTGGGGCTGGTTATAGGTGCGGATCTTCTCGGAACGGTTGCCGTGGCCGATCTGGCTCTGGCGCTCGGCGCCGAGCTCGGCCTGCTGCTTCTCGAGCTCCATCTCGTACAGGCGGGCGCGCAGCATCTGCATGCAGACCTCGCGGTTCTGGATCTGGGAGCGCTGTTCCTGCGACTGCACCACGGTGTTGGTGGGCAGGTGGGTGATGCGCACGGCGGAGTAGGTGGTGTTAACGCACTGACCGCCAGGGCCGGAGGCGCAGTAGGTGTCGATGCGCAGGTCGGACTGGTTGATCTGGACGTCGATCTCCTCGGCCTCGGGAAGCACGGCGACGGTAGCCGTGGAGGTCTGAATGC
>CAVEDI010000199.1:0-3964 GCA_963614405.1 Oscillospiraceae bacterium
ATGGACACCGCGGCCTCGTGGCCAGCGGCGATAGCGTCGATGGCAAAGCTGGGGCCGGTGTAGACGTCGCCGCCCACAAAGATGTCTGGCTCGGCGGTCTGGTAGGTCTGGGGATCGGCAAGGGCACCCTGGCCGCGGCCGAGCTCCACCTTGGAGCCAGCCAGCAGGTCGCCCCACACAATGGACTGGCCAATCGACATGACGACACGGTCGGCATCGACACGGCGCAGATCGTTCTCGTCGTACTCGGGCGCAAAACGGCCCTCGTCGTCAAAGACACGCGTGCAGCGCTTGAAGGTGATGCCGCACACACGACCGGCCTCGTCCAGGTGAACTTCCTTGGGGCCCCAACCGCAGCTGATGTGCGCGCCGTCCTCAACGGCCTCGCGACGCTCCTCCTCGCTGGCGGGCATCTGGGCCTCGCTCTCCAGGCAGAACATCTCAACGTGCTCAGAACCCAGGCGGCAGGCGTTGCGGGCCACGTCGATAGCCACGTTGCCGCCGCCCACCACAATGGTGCGGCCGGACAGGGTATCGATCTTGCCGCTGTTAACCTCGCGAAGGAAGTCGACGGCCACGGTCACGTCCTCGGCATCCTCGCCCGGAATGCCGGCAAGGCGGCCGCCCTGGCAGCCAATAGCAACGTAGAAGGCCTTAAAGCCCTGCTCGCGCAGCTCGTCGAGCGTCACATCACGACCGACCTCCACGCCATAGCGGAACTCGGCACCCATCAGGCGAATGATCTCGACCTCGGCCTCGATGACGTCCTTCTGCAGCTTAAAGCTGGGAATGCCATAGGTGAGCATGCCACCCGGGCGCTCGTTCTTCTCGAATACGACGGGCTTGTAGCCCTTCTCGGCCAGATAGAAGGCACAGGACAGGCCGGCCGGACCGGCACCGATGATGGCGATCTTCTGATCAAAGCCGCCAGCGCGCGTCGGCGTCACCACGGGCGGGACGTAGCGGGTCGCGGCATCCAGATCGCGCTGGGCGATGAACTTCTTGACCTCGTCGATGGCCACGGCGGCGTCCACACGGCCGCGGGTGCAGGCGTCCTCGCAGCGGCGGTTGCACACACGGCCGCAGATAGCGGGCAGCGGGTTCTCGCGCTTAATGAGTGCTAGGGCCTCGTCATAGCGACCCTGAGCCGCGAGCTTCAAATAGCCCTGAACGGCAACGTGCGCGGGGCAGGCCGTCTTGCAGGGAGCGGTGCCGGACTCATGCGTCTCGATGCGGTTGTCGTTGCGGTAGTTGGGCGACCACTTGGTGTGGTCCCACTTGGTGGCATCGGGCAGCTCCTGGCACGGATACTCGGGCACCTGTCCGCCGGCCTTTTTGCTGCAGAGCTTCTGGCCGAGCTTGGCGGCGCCGGCCGGACACACCTCAACGCAGCGACCGCAGGCCACGCACTTGTCCTTCTCGACCTTGGCGACATAGGCCGAGCGCGACAGGTTGGGCGTGTTGAACAGCTGAGAGGTGCGCAGGGCATAACACACGTTGACGTTGCAGTTGCAGATAGCGAAGATCTTGTTCTCGCCGTCGATATTGGTGATCTGGTGCACAAAGCCGTTGTCCTCGGCCTGGCGCAGGATGTCGTAGACCTCGTCGCGCGTCACGTAATGGCCGCGGTCGGTCTCAACCACATAGTCGGCCATATCGCCCACGGCAATGCACCAGTCGGCGGGGTCGTCGGCGCAGCCCTCACCCATCACGCGACGGCTCGCGCGGCAGCTGCAGGTGCTAGCGGCATATTTGCCATCGTATTTGTCGAGCCAATGCTCGATATGCTCAATAGGCACCGAGGTGCTCGAAGCATCGATAGCCTTCTCGACCGGAATGACGTGCATGCCGATACCGGCGCCTCCGGGCGGCACCATCGGCGTAGCCTTGGACAGCGGGCCTTTGGATGCCTGTTCAAAGAACTTGGCATAGACCGGGTGCTCCTCGAGCTGGCTCATGCGCATGTTGAGGAACTCGGCGGAACCCGGCACCAGCATGGGCAGCACCCACTGCTTGGCGTGCTCGGGGTTTTCCCAGTTGTACTCGAGCAGACCCGTGTAGCTCATGTCGTCGAGCATCTTCTCGATATCGGCTTCGGGCATGCTGGTGAGCTTGACCATCTCGGGCAGCGTATAGGGACGGCGCATTTTCATCTTGCAGAGCACTTCGGCCTGCTCGTCGGTCGCGGCCTCGGCAAACGACCAGTACTCGTAGCCCAACAGCTCGTCGCGATGCAGCAGGCGGTTGGTGCAGTGCTCGCACAGCTCGACGATGGCCTCACGCGGATGCTCCGGCAGCGGCGGCACGAACTCCGAACCGATGTCGGGCTCGGTGTAGCTAATCCCCGGTCCGTTGAGAATCATGGTTGTCCCTTCTCTTGCCACAGCCCGGCGGGACCGCGGCGCCCCTCTTTTTTTGCAGGCCGGGCATGCCCCCATGCCGTTCACCCGCCATTGTTGACATTGTGTCAAAAATAGTATTGACGAACCGTCAACAATATTCAAGACTGTTAGGCGAACGGTCAGGCAAAAGAGGATGAAAGGCGGCAAAACATGGGCGACAACACAGCAGGTACCTCTGTGGTCGATGCCGTCCCCGCATCCGATAGCGCGGCAAAGCGCCTGACGGGCGACGAACGCCGTCGCGAGATCCTCGATGCCGTGCGCACCGTAAGCTCCGAGCTGGGCGTGTCCCACCTATCGGTATCGGCCGTGACCAAGCGAGCCGGCTGCACGCGTTCATTGTTCTACCACTACTTCGCCGACATGGACGCCGCCGTCACCGCCGTCATGGACGAGGCAATCGACGGTTTTATCTCCGAGCTCGAGCAGTGGAATGCCAACCGCATCGTCGGTGATATCGAGGGCGCACTCGACACCGTCGCCCCGCTCTTTAAGCACCTGGTCGCCAGCGGCCACGAGCTGCCGAGTACGCTCACCTCAAGCAGCGGCGCGCTCTACGGCGGCTTTTTGCACAACGTGGTCCAGCGCGTGGCGCAGTATATCTGCGACACCACCGTGGTGGACTTTGTCGCCCATCATGAGCTACGCATCGACCATGTCTACGAGACGTTCTACACCCTCATCATGGGGTTGTTGATGTATATCCGCACGCACCCCGATGTGCCCGACGAGACGGTCAAGGAAATCATCGCCTCGACACTCCACATCGAGGGCTATACCGCCAAGTATCCGGAGCGCAAGCCCCAGAACTGACGACATTTGGCCAAACTGCCCGCGATCAGAAGAGGGGCCGCGGGCGTGTGAAAGGAGAGCAGCATGCTGTTCGATGTTTGGGGTAGCGATACCCTTATCCACTGGGCCGGCTGGGCCATGGTCTTTATTGGCCTGATCGTGCTCAACGAAGTCGGCCGCCGCACCAAGCTGGGCGCGGCAATCATCTTTGGCGTGGCTCCGCTGGCCATGACCATCTACTGCGTCGCCATCGCCATCGGCGTCTCACGGGGTGCCGAGTGGGCGCTCACCAACCCCACCCATGTGTACCAGAACAGCTGGTTCCACTACGCCAAGGTATACGCGGCGCTCGCCGGTTGCTGGGGCTTCATTGCCATTAAGTACCAGTGGGGAAAGATCGGCAAGGCGCATTGGTTCCGCGCGTGGCCGTTTGTGATCGTCGCCATCAACATCATGATCGCCGTCGTGTCCGACTTTGAGAGCGCCTATCACTTCTTTGTCCTGGGCCAGTCCACCTGGGTCACCTCCGAAGGTGCCACGCAGCTGGCCGGCTGGAACAACGTGTTCAACGGCATCGCCGGTATCATCAACATCTTCTGCATGACCGGTTGGTGGAGCGTCTACGCCTCTGAGGATCAGACCGACATGCTGTGGCCCGATATGACCTGGGTCTACATCATCGCCTACGATATCTGGAACTTCTGCTACACCTACAACTGCCTGCCCACCCACTCCTGGTTCTGCGGCTTTGCACTGCTGCTGGCGCCCAC
>CAVEDI010000200.1:0-11233 GCA_963614405.1 Oscillospiraceae bacterium
TAAACTTCTGGGCAAGCTACTGCGAGGAGGACAACATCAATGATGGGCGCGTCGGCGGCGGTTGCAGACTCGGCGGTCGCCGCAGCATCCCGAGCGGCTGCAGCTGCGGCTGCGGCCTTCTCTGCCTCGACGAAGGCCTTGGGCTTGCGACCGCGACGGTGCGGGCGCAAAGCCGGATCGACAACGGAAACTTCGCTGGCCTCGACAGGCGCAGCGGGCTCAACAGGCGATGTGCCCTCCCCTGCCGCGGAACGGACCGAAGCCTCAGTGAGCTCGGGGGTTACCTGATCGGCAACCTGCTCGGCCTTAGCAGCCGTACGACGGCGTGTGCGCGGTACCGGCTTCTCGGTCGGCTGGTCGGCGGCAGGCGTCTCGGGCACAGACGGAGCTGCAAGCTCGGTCAGAGCCGCGGCCTCGCGCTCGGCAGCACGACGGCGGGCGCGCACCACCTGAGCCTCGCTAATCTGCGCCAACGCACGTGCCTGCGCGACCTCATCGGAAATCGGCGCCGAGGAGTCAGCTGCAACGGTGCGCTTGGCGCGCGTCGTGCGCGTGGTACGGCGCTTGGGCTTGGTGACCTCCTCGCCGTCAGTGGCAGGCTTGACCGTGCGGCGCGTACGCTTGGGCTTTGCCGGAGCAGCCTCCTCACCAGTTGCAGGCACGGCCTTCTCAGCCGCTGAAGGCGTAGGCGTCGAAGCAGCCTTAGGCGTCTCAGGAGCCGAGGCTTGCGCGGGCGCCGCGACCTGGTCCGACGCTACCGGTGCAGCGGGAGCGGCTTGCGTCGTCGTTATTTCGTTTTCTTGCTGTTGATCAGACACAGTGTTTGCTCAACTTTCTTTTCAAGCCCTGTGATCACATGCTCCCTGCATAAACCTTCAGGGCGGCTAAACAGTCTAGTTCCGTTCAAAACGACGGACATCATTGATCTGTATCGAGATGATTGCGTCATATACGCAGCGTTAGTGTAACACAACCGCAACCACCTGCAACTTAGTCATTGGGAACGCTCTTAAACGACTAGTCAAAAGGGACACTTTTTGGTTTAACACCCACAAATCTGACTGCCTCCGCCAAAACTATGGCGGTTTACTACGATGAATCGCTCAACCGCGACCACTCCGAAACTTGTTGAACTAAAACCGCAGGTAGATGCCTTGCACTTTTTTGCGAAAAGCCGGCGTGGTTGGAATTTCTCATTTCATCGTAGTAAACCGGCATAGTTTCGTATTTCCAGCAGTCCCAAATTCGTCAATACGACGGCGTTTGTGCAAAAAGCCCGACCTCTGCATGGAGATCGGGCTTATAGGGCTCAGCAAAGCCGAACCTACACGGTCAAATGACTCGCAGATTACATCTGCTCGGGCGCGGAAACGCCAACGAGGGTGAGCACCAGAGCGAGCGTCACGCGGACGGCGTCGCAAGCAGCCAGGCGGGCGCGCGAAAGCTCGGGATCGACGGGACGGCCCTCGCTCGGCAGCACCTGACAGGCAGCGTAGAAGCTGTGGAAGTCGCCGGCGAGTTCCTCGGCAAAGTGCGTCAGACGGAACGGGGCGCGGTCGCGAGCGCAGCTGGCGATGAGGTCGGTGAGCTCGTTGAGCTTACGCGAAAGGGCGAGCTCGGTCGGGTCTGTCAGCAGCGAGTAATCGACGTTCTCACCGATGGCCTTGGCGGCGACGGCCTTCATGCCCATCTCGTCAGCCTGCTCGGGCGTAACGTCAGCGGCACGGCGCAGGATGGAGCACACGCGGGCGTGAGCGTACTGCACGTAGTACACCGGGTTGGAGTTATCGCGCTTCTTAACAGCCTCAATATCGAAGTCGACCATCTGGTTGGAGCTCTTGGAGATGAGCGTGTAGCGAGCGGCATCGGAGCCGACCTCGTCGACGAGCTCCTGCAGGGTCACCATGGTGCCCTTGCGCTTGGACATACGGACGGGCTTGCCGTTACGCAGCAGGTTGACGAGCTGGCCCAGCAGAACCTCAAACTTGCCGGGATAGCCAAGAGCGTCGCAGACGCAGCGGACGCGCTCGATGTAGCCGTGGTGGTCGGCGCCCCAGATGTCGATGACGTGGTCGACGCGCTGGAACTTATCCCAGTGATAGGCGACGTCGGAGGCGAAGTAGGTGTACTCGCCGTCGGACTTGATCAGAACGCGGTCCTTGTCATCGCCCAGGTCGGTGGAGCGGAACCACAGGGCGCCGTCCTTGGTGTAGAGGTAGCCCATCTTGTCGAGCTTCTCAAAAGCGCGGTCGACGGCGGAGGTGCCGGCGGTCTCGCCCTCGGTGTCCTTCACATACAGCGAGCGCTCGGAGAACCAACGATCGAAGTCGCAATTGACGGCGTGGCAGAGGTCGCGCATGTTGTCGACCATCTTTACATAGCCGCGCTCGCGGAAGCTCTCCATGCGCTTCTGCGGATCGGCGTTGACCCACTTATCGCCGTCGGTGCGCCAGAACTCGGCGGCCTCGTCGATGATGTAGTCGCCGCCGTAGGAGTCCTTGCCCAGAGTCTCGGCAAAGTTGTCCTGGTACGGATGGGTCTCGGGGTGCTCGTCGTTCTCGTCGGCAACAAAGGCGTCGCGGTCTGCGATCAGCAGCTTGTGAGCCTCGTCGATATCCACACCCTGCTTGGCGATGATGTCGGCAAGCTGCATATAGCGCGTGCTGATGGAGTTGCCGAAGGTGTTCATCTGAGAGCCGTGGTCGTTGATGTAGAACTCACGCTGGATGTCGTAACCGGCGTGGTCCATAACGCGGCAGAGCGAGTCGCCCAGCGCGGCCCAGCGGCCGTGGCCGATGTGCATGGGGCCGACGGGGTTGGCGGAAACGAACTCAACCTGGGTCTTCAGGCCACCACCGACGTTGGACTTAGCGAAGTCCATGCCCTTCTCGCGAGCCTCGCCAAAGATGGCGTTCTTGACGGCGACGGAGAGGTAGAAGTTGATGAAGCCGGGACCTGCGATCTCGACCTTCTCGATCGCGGGATCCTCGGGCATATGGGCAACGATGGCCTCGGCGATCTTGCGCGGGGCGCAGTGGGCCAGCTTGGCGGACTTCAGGGCCATGGTAGAGGTCCACTCGCCATGAGAAGTGTCAGCCGGTCGCTCGATAGCGCAATCGTCAAGTTCAAATGCGGAAAGGTCGCCGGCCTCCTGGGCCGCAGCAAGCGCAGCGCGTACCAGCTCTTCAATCTTCTCGGGCATAGATCCTCCTTGTGTTAAAGCCCCCGAGCTCTTGGTCACTCGTAGGGCAAAAGCCAGAGTTTGTAGCACTCTATCACAAGCGACGGGCACTGTCGCAGGGTAAAGCTAATAGATATTGCATATGCACAAAAATGACTACAGCTTGTATGGAGTCACTCAAAGATGCCGGTCTGCCTGCAGATTATGCAGGCGTTGAAAATGCATAAAGGTGTGAATGAGCTGCGTCTGTTATCGAATACTCTTACCTATCAGAGTTGTGTGCTTTTCCTGCATAAAGTACGGGTTTGCGCACGTCAGCGTGTTATTCTAGACATACGTAAATTCGTATAAGTTGGAGGTAGCATGTTCTCAATCGGTCAACACGTCATTCATCCGGGCCAGGGAGTCTGCACCGTCGTCGGTTTTAGGGACGACACACCGCAGCCCATGCTGCTGCTCGAGACCAAGCAGGGACATGCGCAGACGATCCTCATGTACCCCGTGGCGCAGGCCGACCGTCTGCACGCCGCCATCTCTCAGCAAGATGCCGAGCACCTGCTGAGCCACTATGACGAGCTGGAGTGCGACACCTTTACCGAGCGCAACAGCTCGCTTGAGGAGACGCACTTTAAGCAGCAGCTCAAGCTGGGCGCGCCCGAGACGGTCCGCGTGGCAAAGACCATGATGCACCGCATCCGCCAGGCCGAGGAAGCTGATAAAAAACCCAGCTCCTACTACATGCGCGTACTCAAGGAGGCCAAACGCCGCTCCATCGAGGAGTTCGCCGTGGCCCTTGGCGTCACCGAGGAGGCCGCCGAAGCCCGCCTAGCCCAAGCCGCCCTCAACTAACCTGCCAAAAAGGGACAGGTTTATTTTGGCAGGTTTTATCTGGCCAAACGTCAACAAACAATCAGTAAATGGCCGAGTTCTCCGTTTTGTTTGTGAGCGCCCGGCCATTTTTCTATCGCCGTAGAAATGCGTGAAGCCCATTTGCGATGACATCATGCGAGGGGGGCCGTCCAGATCGACGCAACTAACGCCCGCATCCACAACAAGCGCGCCCGTCTTGTTCAATTACCATTAAAAAGCATCAATTTGAAAACGCAATAACATTTCGGCAGGTAGCAGCTATGGTCGGTGAACTGAATCTCGACAACCGAAGCCTCCGAATGAGGTATCTTCAGCCCATCCAAGCTAAAGGAGGGGCCATGCCGAGAAAACCTCGTTCAAAGTCACCAACCGGTTATTTCCACGTCACGTTGCGTGGAAACGGAGGGCAATTGCTGTTTGACGATGCCGAGGACCGAATCGCCATGCTTCAGATCCTCGATGCGATTCTCCCCAAACACAATATCGAGCTTATCGCTTGGTGCCTTATGGGAAACCACATTCATCTGCTCATCGACGATCCGGACGACCGCAAGAGCGACGCGATGCACGCGGTAGCCGTATCGTATGCGGGCAGGTACAATGCGCGGACGGGACATATCGGCCACGTGTTTCAGGAGCGGTTTTGGGATTCGCCCATTAAGTCGGAAGTATATTTACTCGAGGCAATTCGATACATTCATCTGAATCCACAAAAAGCAGGACTGGCGGCATACGACGAATATCCCTGGAGCAGCCATCGCGAGTATCTAATGAGTGCCAGGTCACGGCCGCATGTCACCGGCAGCGTTGTCGGTGTTTTATTCCCAACACCTCGCTCATACCTTCAGCTCATGGAAAGTGCGCCGTCGCTTCCCTATCGCCCCAGCGCAACAGCCAAGGTTCGCGAGGAAGATCTATGCGAATTTGGCACGGCAATCGTGCAGAGTGTCGCAGGATGTGCTCCGACGGAACTCAAATCCGTCTCCAAGCCACTTCGCAATGAGGCGATTCTCGCGCTTCGAAAAGAAGGGTTAACGGTTAGGCAGGTTCAGCTGTTGACCGGACTGGGGACATGGATTATCAAGAACGCGTCCTAGCGTCGCGCTTGCCGAGTTACGAGTACGGCGAAGCGCAGCTGCCTGCCGCGAGGCGCCGCCATTCGCCAACGTCACCATGTCAAACAGAAAACGCTTCCGCTGAATAACGTCCAACGGAAGCGTTTTCCCAGATAAAACCTACCAAAAAAACCTGTCCCTTTTTGGCAGGTTAGGCCTGGAAGGTGTCGCGGTCGGGCGCGAAGGACTGCATGGCCGCGATGGTGCGGTCGAAAAGCTCGGGGAGCTCCCAGCCCAGCATCTCGGCGCCCTGCGTAATCACGTCGCGCGAGCAGCCGGCGGCAAAGCGCTTGTCCTTGAACTTCTTCTTGAGCGACTTGGTCGTAAAGTCCATGACGCTTTTGCTCGGACGCATGATAACGGCGGCCCCGATCAGGCCGGTAAGTTCGTCGCACGCAAATAGGATCTTCTCCATCTGCGACTCGGGCTTGGGCAGCGAGGCGTTGAAATCGGACGTGTGCGTCTGGATGGCGCGGATGAGCTCGGGCGATGCGCCCTCGCCCTCCAGAATCTTGGCAGCATAGATGGTGTGGTTCACGGGGTCGTCCTCATGCTCCTCCCAATCCAAGTCGTGCAGCAGGCCGACGATACCCCAAAACTCCTCGTTCTCGGGGTCGAACTCGCGTGCAAAGTAGCGCATGGTGCCTTCGACCGTCTCGCCGTGGGTGATGTGGAACGGATCTTTGTTGTGCTCGTTGAGCAGTTCGAACGCACGGTCACGGGTGATTCCGGCGGAAAGCGTCTGAGACATGGCAATACCTCCAGGTGAGTCGGTGCTAGGACACGGTGTCACTATCGTATATCGCCGCGGCTCAAGCCGAAAGGCAGAAAAGGCATACGGAGAAAAAAGCCGGGCGAACGCGTCGCCCGGCAAAACCGCAGATAAAACCTGCCAAAATAAACCTGTCCCTTTTTGGTAGGTTTAGGGGCGGACCTGGCCGGTGCCGCGGAGCTTGTATTTGTAGGTGGTGAGGGCCTCGGCGGCAAAGGGGCCGCGAGCGTGGAGCTTTTGGGTCGAGATGCCGATCTCGGCGCCCAGGCCAAACTCGCCGCCGTCGGTGAAGCGCGTGCTGGCGTTGGCGTACACGGACGAGGCATCGACCGCATCCAGGAAGCACTCGCAAGCATCCGTGTCCTCGGCAACGATGGCCTCGGAGTGCATCGTGCCGTAGCGATTGATGTGTGCGATGGCCTCGTCCTCGTTTGCCACGACCTTCACGCTCATCTCGAGAGCCAGGTACTCGCGACCCCAGTCCTCCTCAGTCGCGGCGACGTAGTTGTCGCCCTCGGCAAGCCCAGCGTCGGCGCATGCGACGCACGTGGCCTCGTCGCCGTGAATCAGTACGCCGTGGTCGTGCAGCACGGCAACGACTGCGGGCAGGAAGCGATCAGCAACAGCACGGTCGACCAGCAGCGACTCGGCGGCATTGCACACGCCCACGCGCTGGGTCTTGGCATTAACGATAATGTTTAGCGCCTTATCAAAGTCGGCGGATTCATGCACGTAGATGTGGCAGTTGCCCGTGCCCGTCTCGATCACCGGCACAAGCGACTCGCGCACGCAGCGCTGGATCAGGCCTGCACCTCCGCGCGGAATGAGTACGTCGACAATACCGCGGAGCTTCATGAGCTCGCCGGTGGCCTCGCGGTCGGTGGACTCGATCATCGACACGGCCTCGCGCGGGAAGCCCTTGGCCTCGAGCGCATCGGCCAGCAGCTCGGCGATCATGGCACACGAGTGATAGGCCAGCGAGCCGCCGCGTAGAATGCAGGCGTTGCCGGTACGGATGCAGATGCCTGCGGCGTCGGCCGTCACGTTGGGGCGCGCCTCGTAGACCATGGCGACCAGGCCCAACGGCACGCTCACGCGGGTCAGGTCCACACCGCTCGCAAGCACGCGGTGGTCGAGCACGCGGCCGACGGGATCGGGCAGCTCGGCGAGCTTCTCCAGGCCGGCGGACATGCCCTCGACGCGCTCGGGCGTCAGCAGCAGGCGATCGAGCAGTCCGGCCGAGGTGCCCGCATCGCGCGCGGCGGACATATCGAGCTCGTTGGCGGCGACGATGGAGTCGACACCGTTGCGCAGTGCTGCGGCCATGGCGCGCACGGCCTCCTGACGCTGCTCATCGCTCGCCGTGGCAAGCGAGGCCGACGCTGCCTTGGCGGCAACGGCAAGATCGTGGACATACGTGGCTATATCGACCGACATGGGCGGCCCTTTCTCCTAGAAGTTTGCAACCATGGTAGCCGATTTGCGCATGGCCTCGCCCGCGGCGGTAGAATTGGTCAACCCGAAACACCGCAACGAACGGAAGACTCACATGGCCCTCATCACTTCGTACCACGTCCCCGGCCTTTATGTCGAGGACCACAGCATCGACGTCCCCCTTGACTGGCGCGGCCTGGAGCCGATGCTCCTGGCCGTCGGCAGCACCATGCGCCGCGGCGCTATGCCGGCACCAATCGCCGGCGCGCCCGAGAGCATCAAGCTCTTCTACCGCGTGGTTTGCGCGCCCGGCCGCATCAACGACGATCTGCCGCTCCTCCTCTTTTTGCAGGGCGGCCCCGGCGGCGAGAGCCCGCGTCCGCTGTCGCCCACAAGCGACGGCTGGATCGAGGAGGCCGTCAAGCACTTCCGCGTCGTCCTGCCCGACCAGCGCGGAACCGGGCGCAGCAGCTGTGTAGACGGGCGCACGATTGCCGCACTGGGCGAGCGCGCGACGGCGGCCGGCTCCGATGCCGCACGCTCGCAGGCTGACTTCCTCAAGCGCCACCTCGCCAGCTCCATCGTGCGCGATTTTGAGTACCTGCGCCTGGTGGGCTTTGGCGGCAAGCCCTGGGTCACACTCGGGCAGAGCTACGGCGGCTTTTTGACGTTGAGTTATCTGTCGCTCTTCCCCGAAGGCGTGGCGGCAAGCTTTACCTGCGGCGGCATCCCCCACGTGCCGGCAAGCGCCAGCGAGGTCTACGAGCACACCTTCCCGCGCATGGCCGCCAAGACGCAGCAGTATTATGACCGCTATCCCGCTGACGTCGAGCGCGTGGCAGCCTTGGCCGACGCGCTCGAGGCCCAGAAGCCCGTGCTGCCCGACGGCTCGCCGATGACGGTCGAGCGCCTACAGCTCATGGGCAGCGACTTTGGCATGAAGCCGAGCTTTGAGCGTATGCATTGGATTATCGATCACGCGTTTGTTACTGGCGACGGTACGCTGAGCTGCGGCTCCTCGGTATCCGACAGCTTTTTGATGCGCGCCTTCGAGCGCACCAACACGCGCACGAATCCGCTGTACTGGACGCTACAGGAGTTCATATACGCCGACGGCGACACCATGCCCATTCGCTGGGCCGCAGCAGAGGAGAAGGCCCATCGTGCCGAGTTCGACACGCTCGCGCGCCCGCTCATGTTTACCGGCGAGGCCATGTTCCCGTGGATGTTTGAGCAGATGCCCGAGCTTAAGCCGTTTAAGCCCGCCATGGACCTGCTGATGGAAGACACCAGCTGGGACAAGATCTACGACCCGCAGCGCCTGGCCTACAACGAAGTGCCGCTCCAGGCCGCGGTGTATTTCGACGACATGTACGTCGATTCGGGCATGCAGCTCGATACGCTCAGCCGCGTGGGCAACTCGCATGCCTGGGTAACCAACGAGTTCGAGCACGACGGCCTGCACGGCAGCGTGGTGTTCAAGCACCTCTTCGACGAAGCCCTCAACCGCGGAGACCTGCGCCGGATCTTCTAACAAAGGAGTGTCCCCACCTGCCGGCACAAAAGGAACGTCCCCAAGTGCCGGCACGAGAAAGACAGCGCTGCGGGAAACGATCCGCAGCGCTGTCTTTCTTTATGCAAATACGATCAAGTTATCCCTGTGTATCGCTGGCTTCTCGGCTAGGTTAGCGAGCAGGCGGTTGCTGGCGATCTGGTCCTGGCGGCGTCCTGCCGCAAGCTCCAGCACGTCCGAATCGGCCTCGGCGATACCGCGGGCGACAACCATACCGCTCGGATCGCACACGTCGAGCACATCGCCCTCGGCAAACTCGCCATCGACCTCGCGAATACCCACCGCAAGCAGGGAAGAGCCACGGCTGACCAGCGCCTTCGCGGCACCGTCATCAACCGTCACCGAGCCGTGGGCCTTGTCGCCCAGCGCGATCCACAACTTGCGGGGTGCGATGTCCAGACGCTCCGCCGGCGGATCGAACAGCGTGCCCACGCTCTCGCCGCGGGCGAGGCGCACGAGCGCATCGGACTCCTCGCCCGAGCAAATCACGCTCTGAATGCCCGCCGTCATGAGAATGCGGCTCGCGCGAATCTTGGTGATCATGCCACCCGTGCCAACCGATGTGGAAGAATCGCCCGCCGAGGCGATAATCTTGGCATCGATCTTATGCACGACCGGGACAAACTCGGCCGTCGGGTCCTCGTGCGGATTGGCGGTGTAGAGGCCGTCGATGTCGGACAGCGTCACGCACAGGTCGGCGGAAACCAGGCAGCTGACGAGCGCCGCCAGTGTGTCGTTGTCGCCAAACTTGATCTCGTCGACGGTAACGGTGTCGTTCTCGTTGACGACCGGCACCACGCCCAGCTCCACCAGGCGCAGCAGGGCGTCGCGTGCATGCAGGTAGGACGTGCGGCGGGCCGTATCATGGCGCGTGAGCAGTACGAGCGAGGTGAGCAGGTCGCGCGCATGAAACTCCTCGTCGTAGGCCGACGAGATGATGCACTGACCGGCCGAGGCGCAAGCCTGTAAGCTCGGCAGGTCGCCGACCGGCTTGCGGTCGAAGCCCAACACGGGATAGCCACAGGCAATAGCGCCCGAGCTCACCACGACCAGGCGCCAGCCGAGCTTGTGCAGGGCTGCGGCCTGATCGGCAAGCCCGCCGATAAAGGAGCGGTTGACCTTGCCGTCGGCGCCCACCACCGTGGACGAACCGATCTTTACCACCATCGTTTTATAAGAAGTCGTCATACGTCAAACCAATCAACTGTTCAGCGAACGGGCGAACGGGCAAGCGAGAAAATGATCCGTTATCTTCCGTCGCATGCTGATCATTTTGCCCAGGGGAAAGCCGAGGCCGCGGCCATGTTCTTGCGCACGAGCTCGTCGCGCACCTGAGCCAGGCCCTGCTCCATGCCCACCACATAGGTCTGCGGGTACAGGAAGCGCTTGAAAGCCGCGTCCAGATGATCGAGCGCCCAAGAACAGCGCTCGCGTGCGTCCTGGATGCTCTCACGCGGAGCCACTGCACTGCCATCGCGCACGATCGGCACCAGCAGCTCGCGATACTCAAGCTCGGACACGTCGGTCACCAGGGCGGCATCATTCACGGCCACGAGGGTATTGCCGCGCGCGGCGCCCTCCCCCGACAGATGGTCCTCGTCATAGATCATGTCGCAGACCGGTCCACCAAAGCCGTCGTAATAGCGGCGCACACGCTGCACGCCCGGGATCGTGCGCTTGTAGGGCTGCTCGGAGAGCTTGACCACCGGCGTCCACGGGTCGGCCTCGCTCGCACGGCGGGCGGAAAGCTTGTACACGCCGCCCAGCGCCGGCTGGTCATAGCAGGTCGCAAGCTTGGTACCCACGCCAAAGCTGTCGATGGGCGCGCCCTGGTCGAGCAGCGACTGAATCGTGTACTCATCCAGATCGTTAGAAACTGAGATCCCCACATAGGGCAGGCCCTCGGCATCAAAACGGCCGCGAACATACTTGGAGAGCTTGGCGAGGTCGCCGGAGTCGATGCGAATAGCCGACAGACGCTCGCCCACCGCCTCCATCTCCTTGGCAACCGTAATGGCATGCTCGCAGCCCTCGCGCACGTCATAGGTGTCAATGAGCAGCGTACAGTTCTTGGGGCTCGACTTGGCAAAGGCGCGGAAGGCCTCGAGCTCGGAATCGAAGCTCATCACCCAGCTGTGCGCATGCGTGCCAAAGACGGGAATACCGTAGCGGCGGCCGGCGAGCACATTGGACGTAGAGGAGCAGCCGGCAACGTAGCTCGCGCGCGCAACGGCCAGGCCGCCATCGGGACCCTGGGCTCGGCGCAGGCCAAACTCCGCCACAGGGCG
>CAVEDI010000201.1:0-2914 GCA_963614405.1 Oscillospiraceae bacterium
GCGCACCAATATAGCTCTTGATATGCACGGCGATCAGATCGGACAGCATCACGGCGCGAACCAGGCGATCATGGTCGCAGCGCAAATACTCGGCATACTCCATAACAGGCAGCGCGCAAGTAATGCCCTGATTGCCCGAGCCGCACACGATGGCCACCGGCAGCGCGCAGCCGTTCATGCGGGCGTCGGACCCGGCGGCTGCACGGGCACGGGCACGGCAGGCGACGTCATCGGCACGAGCGCCCAACAGCGTACGGCCAACCTCGGCGCCCCAAGCGTGCGCCAGGCCCTCGGCACTGATCGCACCGTTCAGCTCAATCTGACGCTCAACGGCAGCGCGGGCGTCCTCAATGTCACCGTCCTCGATAAAGTCGACGATGGACTCAATCGACATGGGCGTGTCGGCGCTATCTGCCGCACGCTCGGCCACGACGCGCTCGGCGCAGGCGGCACACTCCCCCGCCGACTTGCCGCATACCGGAATACCGTCGAGCGTATGGCACGTGACATTGGTGTGATGGTCGGTAATCTCGACGACCGCGGTATGGCCCCCGGCTGTAGCAGTCACCTTGATGTAGAGGTTGGGCACACCCTCGACAAGCGACACATCGCAGTAGTCCGTATCAGCAAGCAGCTCGGCCACGCGGGCGCGATCCGCGTCATCGACGCTCTCGAGCACCTCGAGCGCACTCTTGGCGTCGCCGCCCACGGCACCCAGCACGGCCGCCGCTTCAATACCGTGCATGCCGCCCGAGTTGGGCACGGTCACGCTCTTAACGTTCTTGATGATATTGCCCGAGCAGGCAACATCCATATGATCGGGTTCGCAACCGAGTGTCTGGCTCGCCAGCGCCGCTGCATAGGCAACGGCAATGGGCTCGGTGCAGCCGAGCGCACAGACAAGCTCGCGGTTCAAGACATCGCAAAAAGCGGCATCGCGGATGGAATCGGTAGACATAGGTATCTCCTGCTTACATAACGAACTGGGCTCTCGATAATAGTTAACTCTTTTATTTGATAACAATGCATCAGAAACCGCAACCATGGTTCCGACGGACGGCGCTTAAGCGCAATCTGACGGCATTCATTCATGAAAAGCCGGTCTTGTTGCATGCTAAAGCGTTTGACCAAAAAACGCCCGAGCGTTTACACAAAAGTCGCGCTATCATGCAGTCGAACGCGGTAAAACCTTTAGCAATTCCGCCGCACGGACCAGAGAGGAACCACTCATGAAGATCGGTATCGGTAACGACCACGCCGCCGTTGAGCTCAAGAACATCATTTCCGAGCACCTGAAGGAGCGCGGCTGCGAGGTCGTGAACTTTGGCACCGACACCTCCGAGAGCTTCGATTACCCCATCGCCGGCTACAAGGTGGGTAAGGCCGTGGCCAACGGTGACGTCGACCTGGGTATCCTGATCTGCGGTACCGGCGTCGGCATCAGCCTGGCCGCCAACAAGGTCGAAGGTGTTCGCGCCGTCGTATGCTCCGAGCCCTTCAGCGCCAAGCTCTCCCGCATGCACAACAACACCAACGTGCTCGCCTTTGGCGCCCGCGTCGTGGGCTCCGAGCTCGCCAAGATGATTGTCGACGAGTGGCTCGACGCCGAGTTTGAGGGCGGTCGTCACGAGCGTCGCGTTAACCTCCTCAACGAGATCGACCACACGCGCGGCCTCAAGGTCGTCGACGAGGCCTAAACTACTCAGTGCCACAAGCTAACAGCAGGGGCCCGCTCGGAACTCAAGTCCGAGCGGGCCCCTTCATAGATTTTGGAATAAAAAGGGCACCGCGGATGGAATTCCGCAGCGCCCAAGCCACACGCTAACAGCTTTAAGGAGTCAAAGCTGGTTTAGCCAAAAAAGCGCTTGATCTCGATCTCGGCGTTCTCCAGGCAGTCGGAGCCGTGAATCACGTTGGCGTTGACATCGACAGCAAAGTCGCCGCGAATGGTGCCGGGGGCAGCATCAAGCGGGTTAGTAGCGCCCATAAGGGTGCGCATCTTGGAGACAGCGGAGAGACCGGAAACGACCATCTTGACGACCGGACCGCTCGTCATAAAGTCGCAGAGACTGCCAAAGAAGGGCTTGTCGGCCAGATGGGCGTAGTGCTCCTCGACGGTAGCGCGCTCGAGCGTGGTCATCTCCATGCGCTCGATGACAAGGCCGCTGCGCTCAATGCGAGCAACGATCTCGCCGATCTTGCGGTCGCGCACGGCGTCGGGCTTAATCATGATGAAAGTCTTCTCGATAGCCATAAGGTAGCCTTTCAAGTAGGTTCGCGCGTGCCCAAGTCCCATTCCGGCACCCGCCTGGACTGCATCGTAACAGAGTTTTAGCTGCAGTTAAACAAAAAGCTGTTTATTGAAACGCTGCAATTTATTAAAACGCTCCATATGTGTCACTTCTGTTTCGAAGCCCGATTAGAGTACCATCCGACCGCCCATCAACCGCATCGAACCGAGCGGACGGTCGGTTGCCACCCGTGAACGCACCCCCTTCACAACCTGCCCAAAGGTCCTACAGAAGTTCTCGACAAGCCCCTCCCTTCTCTATAACAAAACGGGCGCCCACCGTAGCGGGCACCCGTAAAGGCAAGATATGATGAACACACCAGACAGACGCATCCAATAAGCTAATTAACCCCGTGACCCATCTCGACGACCTTGGTCAGCGATCCAAACACGCCCTCGTCGGCCACGAGCTGTGCCTCGGCACGCTGCAGCTGCACGGAAACGGCGGCAGGAGCGGTGCCTCCCTCGGTCGTGCGCGCGGCGACAATCGACGGGATGTCAAGCGCCTCGGTAATGTCGCGCTCAAAGAGCGGGCTTGCCTCCTGGAACACCTCAAACGGCAGGTCCTCAAGATTGCAGCCGCGCTTCTCGCACATCAGGACCAGATGCCCCACCACAGCGTGT
>CAVEDI010000202.1:0-3941 GCA_963614405.1 Oscillospiraceae bacterium
GGACTTGGGGTCGCCGCCGTGCTCGCCGCACACGCCAAAGTGCATGTCGGGGTTGGTGGCGCGGCCCTTCTCGACAGCCATGCGTACCAGTTCGAGTACTGCCGTGTCGATGGTCTCGAAGGGGTTGTCCTTCAGAATTTTCTTATGCATGTACAGCGGGATGAACTTGGCCTCGGCATCGTCACGGGAGAAGCCGAAGGTCGTCTGGGTGAGGTCGTTGGTGCCAAAGCAGAAGAAGTCGGCGTGCTGGGCGATCTCGTCGGCGACCATGCAGGCGCGCGGCAGCTCGAGCATCGTGCCCACGGGAATGTTGAGCTCGACGCCCTCCTCGGCGGATACCTCGGCGATCACGCGCTCGATAACCTCGCGGGTCTGGACATGCTCAGCCGTGATGGAAACGAGCGGAACCATGATCTCGGGATGCGGGTCGACGCCCTCCTTGATAAGGCGGGCAGTGGCCGTGGCGACGGCGCGGACCTGCATGAGCGGCAGATCGCTAAAGACGACGGACAGGCGCACACCACGTAGGCCGAGCATCGGGTTGGACTCGACCATGCCGTCGATACGACGCAGGCGGGCGCGCAGGACGGCAAGCTCTTCCTCGCTGGCGTCAGCGGCTTCCTTCTTGGTGATGGCGACCTCGAGCTCGCGAGGATTATCCAGGAACTCATGAAGCGGCGGATCGAGCAGGCGGACGACCACATCGCGACCGGACATGGTCTTGAACATCGCCAGGAAGTCTTCGGTCTGAACCTTGAGCAGGTCGGCCAGGGCCTGCTGCTTCACGGTCTCTTCGTCAGACAGGATAAAGCTCTGGATGATGTTCTTGCGGTCGCCCAGGAACATGTGCTCGGTGCGGCACAGGCCGATGGCCTCTGCGCCAAACTCGAGCGCAAGCTCGGCATCCTCGGGATTGTCGGCGTTGACGCGCACATGGTTGGCATGGCCACAGGTTTCGTCCAGGCGAATCTCGTCGGCCCAGGACAGGATGGTATCCAGATCGCCGGTGAGCTCGGCGGAGACCAGGTCAACGGCGCCGTCGACGACGATACCCTGGGTGCCGTCGATGGAGATGACATCGCCCTCGCGCAGCACGCGGTCACTGCCCTCGATACGAACGACCTTCTCGGCGGCGTCGATGTGGAAGCGCTCAACGCCGCAGACGCAGGGCGTACCCATGCCGCGAGCGATAACGGCGGCATGGCTCGTCTTTCCTCCATGGCTGGTCAGAATGCCCTCGGCGGCAACCATACCCTTCAGGTCGTCGGGGTTGGTCTCCCAACGAACCAGAATGACCTTGTGGCCCTCGTTGGCGCGCGCGACGGCGTCATCACTCGAGAACACAACCTCACCTACGGCGGCACCGGGGCTGGCGTTCAGACCGCTGGCCAGCGCCTCGTACCTCTTGGAAGCGTCAAACTGCGGGTGCAGGAGCTGGTCGAGTTGCGCGGGATCGATACGGCTCACGGCCTCTTCGCGGGTGATCAGGCCTTCCTCGACCATTTCGATGGCGATGCGCAGGGCGGCGGTGGCAGTGCGTTTACCCACGCGTGTCTGGAGCATCCAGAGCTTGCCCTGCTCGATGGTGAACTCGATATCGCACATATCGCGGTAATGGTCCTCGAGCGTCAGGAACACGCGCTCGAGCTCCTCACCTGCAGACTCGAGGCCCGGGGTGGCCTTGAGGTCGGCGATGGGCTCGGTGTTGCGGATACCGGCGACGACGTCCTCGCCCTGAGCGTTGACCAAAAAGTCACCGTAGAACTCCTTGGTGCCGTCGGCCGGATTGCGCGTAAAGGCGACGCCAGTCGCAGAGGTCTCGCCCTTGTTGCCAAATGCCATGGCCTGAACGTTGACGGCGGTGCCGAGATCGTCGGAAATGCCGTGCTGCTTGCGGTAGATGCAGGCACGCTCGTTCATCCAGCTGCCAAAGACGGCCTGGATGGCAAGACGCAGTTGAAGCTCAGGATCGTGCGGGAAGACGGACTTGCCGTCGGCGACCTCGAGCTCGGGATACAGGGCGGCATCGACGTTCTCGGAGAAGATGCCCTTAAAGGTCTCGACGAGTTCCTGCAGGTCCTCGGCCGAAAGCTCGGAATCGACGCGAACGCCGGCGACCAGACGGGCCTGGGTCAGGGCGTTCTCGAACAGGTCGGCATCAACGCCCATGACGACGTTGGAAAACATCTGGATAAAGCGGCGGTAGCTATCCCAGGCAAAACGCGGATTTTGCGTCTGGGCGATGAGACCCTGAACGGAATCGTCGTTGAGGCCCAGGTTGAGGACCGTGTCCATCATGCCGGGCATGGAAAACGGAGCGCCCGAGCGCACCGACACGAGCAGCGGATCGGAGGCGTCGCCGAGCTTTTTGCCGCAGCGGGCCTCGAGGTCTGCCTCGGCGGCAACGATCTCATCGAGTGCGCCTTCGGGCCAGACGTTGCCGGCACCGGAGTACTCGACACAGGTCTGGCAGGTAATGGTAAAGCCACCGGGAACCGGCAGGCCGATACGGCTCATCTCGGCAAGGTTAGCGCCCTTGCCACCAAGCACGAAGTTCATGGACTTGTCGCCCTCGGTGACACAGGTGCCCTGGGCGTCGGTTCCAAAACGGTAAACCCTCTTGCAATCGCTCACGATACTTCCCCTTCCATGCGCTCTCGCGCACGACCGTGGTGACGAATCGACCCGCCTGATGCGGGCCGTGAGGGTACTATACGGCGGGCATTGAGCGGGCTTGCGTAGAGGGCGCGGGGTTTGGTAAACGTGGTAAATGTGGCGGTAAACGGTAGGTAAAGGTGGTTACCTTATGAAGATACCAATGCAAGGGAATTGCAGGTCAAATGCAAGTTCTTTGCTAAATCGCTTTACCAATATCATGCATTATTTTTAGGTAGTCTTTTAGAGACAGTGCATTTTTAGCTACCGACATGAGTTAACTTTGCTGGGCACGGCGGGCGGCACGGCGGGCACGGGCTTCCCGGATTTCCTCCAAGTGGCTAATGATCTCGGCAGCGCTTTCCTCGATGGCCTTGCCGTCGGTACGCACCACAAAGCAGCCTAGGCGCTTCATGAGGGTACGAGCTTCCTCAAGCTCGCTGCGCACGCTCTCGGGCTCGGCATAGGAGCCGGCAACGGCACGAGCGTAGTCATCGCCCAAGCGGCTATCGCGAATTTCGGAAATCACATCGACGGTCGAAATCAGGCCGAACAGGCGCATCGGGTCGACCTCGTAAATCGACTTGGGCGGCTCCATGCCATGCGCCAGTGGGACATTGGCGACCTTGTAGCCCTGATAGGCCAAATACATCGACAGCGGCGTCTTGGACGTGCGCGATACGCCCAGCAGCACGATATCGGCACCCGACAGATCGTCGCAGCCGCGCCCGTCATCGTGCTCAACGAAATACTCCATGGCCTCGATACGATGGAAATAGCGGTCATCGGTCTTGTGAATCACGCCCGCAACGCCCTTGGGCGGCACACCGATAAGCGACGACAGCACGGCAAGCGTCGGGCCAATCAGGTCGACCGAGCGAATGTGCAGCATACCCAGGTAATCGAGCACGCGGGCGCGAAGCGCCGGATCGACAATGGTGTGGAACACGGCAATATCGCGATGGTCAGCATCGACGCGCGGACCCACAAACGACTTGACCTGCTCCACCGAGTTCACCTTGGGCAGGCGCAAGAGACGAAAAGCCCCTTCATCAAATTGCCCGGACGCCGCAAGCACCACCTCACAAGCGGTATCGCCGAGCGAGTCGGAGATAACGATAACGGTGGGACGAGCGGTGACCGGGCAATCCATGCGGGGCTCCTTTTGCGCTTATGCGCAGGCTAGCTTACTTTTTGCGGGCAAGCTCACCGATGTTGGCGATGCCGGAGAAAACGGCCTCGAAGCGGTTGAGCAGCTTAAGGCGATTATCGCGGAGCTGTTCGTC
>CAVEDI010000203.1:0-2506 GCA_963614405.1 Oscillospiraceae bacterium
GTGACCGAGGTCGACGAGACCGCCAAGGACGCCGAGTAATTCTCGCCACCTTGCCCGCGAGCGCATGCGTGCGCCCGTGATGGGGTAAAGTTATACACCGGTTATCCGGTTGCTTCGTACGGTGCCAGCCAATGCATAGCATGCGGGCACCGTACGTTTATCTAGAACCAATTTGGTCCGCAAGAGAGAAATGGAGATGCGTATGATCGCCAAGTTCGATTCCGCCCTCGTGCCATACGTTATCGAGCAGACGCCGCGCGGCGAGCGCAGCTACGATATCTATTCGCGCCTGCTCAACGACCGCATCATCTTCTTGGGCGAGGAGATCAACTCCGTCAGCGCCAACCTGGTCGTTGCCCAGCTGCTGCATCTTGAGAGCCAGGATGCCGAGAAGGATATCTCGCTCTACATCAATTCGCCCGGCGGCGAGGTCTACTCCGGCCTGGCGATTCTTGACACTATGAACTTTATCAAGCCGCAGGTCTCGACCATCTGCGTCGGTATGGCCGCGTCTATGGCCGCCGTGCTGCTTTCGGCTGGCGCCAAGGGCAAGCGCTTCTGCCTGCCGCACTCCAAGGTCATGATTCACCAGCCCAGCGGCGGTGCCCAGGGCCAGCAGACCGAGATCGAGATCGTGGCCGAGGAGATCAAGAAGACCCGCCGCGAGCTCAACCAGATCCTGTCCGACGCGTCGGGCCAGCCCATCGAGAAGGTCCAGGCCGATACCGAGCGCGATAACTACCTGACCGCTGCCGAGGCCCTCGACTACGGCCTGATCGACCGTATCGTCACCTCGCGCGATCTCGCCGCGAAGGACGCCTAGGATGGCAGGTAACATGCAGGACAACTTTGACGAGAACGGCAACCCCATCCGCTGCTCCTTCTGCGGAAAAGAGCAGGGCCAGGTTCGCCGCCTTGTTAAGGGCCCGACCAACATCTTTATCTGCGACGAGTGCGTCGCCGCCTGCTCCGAGATCCTTGAGGAGTCGCTGGCTTCGGACTTTATGGACGCTGCCCGCAACGGCAATCTCCCGGGTTTCCTCAACGACCACGGCCAGGCTGCCTCTCAGCCCGCCGTTGACCCCGAGACGGAGGGTTTTGAGCTTGAGGACGACCGCCAGGTCATCACGCACGTTCCGACGCCGCACGAGATCTATGACGAGCTTTCGGCCTATGTTATGGGCCAGGAGGACGCCAAGCGCGCCATGTCGGTGGCCGTGTACAACCACTACCGTCGCGTGATCGAGGGCGGTGCCGCGGTGTCCGCCTTTGACGAGGCATCGGGTATGGGCGGTCAGTTTGACGACGATATGGACGAGGTGGAGCTCGCCAAGTCCAATATCCTGCTGCTCGGCCCCACCGGTACCGGTAAGACGCTGCTGGCCCAGACGCTCGCACGCATCCTCGAGGTGCCGTTTGCCATCGCCGACGCCACCGCGCTCACCGAGGCCGGTTACGTTGGCGAGGACGTTGAGAACATCCTGCTCAAGCTCATCAACGCCGCCGATGGCGATATCGAGCGCGCGCAGGTGGGCATTATCTACGTGGACGAGATCGACAAGATCGCCCGCAAGGCCGAGAACCTCTCCATCACCCGTGATGTCTCGGGCGAGGGCGTTCAGCAGGCACTGCTTAAGATTCTTGAGGGCACGGTTGCCAGCGTTCCGCCCACCGGCGGCCGCAAGCATCCCCAGCAGGAGCTGCTGCAGATCGACACGACCAACATCTTGTTCATCTGCGGCGGTGCCTTTGTGGGTCTGGATAAGATCATCGCCGATCGCGTGGGCAACAAGGGCGTGGGCTTTAACTCCGAGATCGCCGGCCCCACCTCGGTCGACGAGAACGACCTGCTGCGTCAGGTGCTCCCGCAGGACCTCAACGCCTTTGGCATGATCCCCGAGTTCGTGGGTCGTACGCCCGTCGTCACCCAGACGCAGGCGCTCGACGAGGACGACCTGGTGTCAATCCTGACCGAGCCCAAGAACGCCGTGGTGCGCCAGTACCGCAAGATGTTCCAGCTCGAGGACGTCGATCTTGAGTTTGAGGACGCCGCCCTGCACGAGATCGCCCGCATGGCGCTCGCCCGCAAGACCGGCGCCCGCGGCCTGCGCTCCATCTGCGAGGACGTGCTGCAGCAGACGATGTTCGACCTCCCCAGCGAGGAGGGCGTTTCCAAGGTCGTTGTGACCGAAGCCTCCGTCAAGGGCGAAGAGCAGCCCCAGCGCATCTACGGTTAAACCAGCCTAAAGCGTGCTTGCAAATAGCCTCCGACCACCCGCGGTCGGAGGCTATTTTATATATACGCAATAACCCCAACTACCTGTGTTATTCTGTGTGTTTGTTTAAGCCTCGGCAAAGTCATTACAGACTGAAGTAATCGATACCTAAGGGGAGGAATGCAGACCCTGGCGGGCCTACATTCCTCCCCGGCGGGACAGGGAGAGATATATGGAAGAGATGCCCAAGAACTACGATCCGTCGACCAACGAGCCGGCGATCCTGCAGA
>CAVEDI010000204.1:0-3406 GCA_963614405.1 Oscillospiraceae bacterium
ACCGTAGCTCATCATGCCGGCAACAACCGAGAGCGCTATCCCCAGCAGAGCGACAAGGAGCCATGCCCCTGCCGAACGATTGCCCCGCTCCTGAGCAGCGTGGTCGGGCGCATCGATCATGACAGGCCCTCCATATTCAAAAATGGCGAAGGGTCATCGAAGTACTTTGACACCAGGCGTTCCATGGTGCCATCGGCAAGCATTTCTTGGTAGGCATGAGTGAGCTTGACGTCGATGCCACGCGTATCGTTGATATCGAAAGCGGTGCCCAAACCGACCTCTAGCAGCGGCTCATCCAAAATGCGATATGTCACACCATAGTCTTTTTCGTAGGTGAGGAACGAGGACTCATGCGCGGCGATAGCGTCGACCAGGCCCTCGACGAGCGCCGGGTTCAGGTATGAACCGTCCGAAAAGCTGTAGAGTTCCTTGATCTGCGGAACGTTTTCATTTTTGCGATTGAGCAAAATGTCCTCGGGCTTGGTGGTGGACTGAACCGCCACGATCTTATCCTCAAGATCGGCAAGCGTGTAGATATCGCTCTGGGGATCGACCGCGACCACCTGGCGGCTCGCAAGGTACGGGCCGGCCCAACGATACTCGTTTTCGCGACCCGTCATGCTAAAGCTGCCCATGACGCAATCGAGCTCGCCGCTCGCCAGCAGCTCTTTCTTCTTTTCCCAATCGATCAGCTGGTACTTTGGCTTGTAACCAATGCGGGCCAACGCCTCGGTCAATATCTCGACATCCAGGCCAACAATATCGCCGTACTCGTCGGTATACACAAACGGTGGGTAGAGATCGCTTCCGACGTTGAGCGTCTTAAGGTCGTCGTCTTTGGCCTGCGAGGCATCCAGACCTTCTAATGCAGACGTCGAGGCTCCGTCATTCGACCCGGAACAGCCGGCTATCGCTACAGCAAAGGCGCACGCCACCGCAAGCGCGACAAACAACGAAATGGCAACCGAGCGACGGGGTCTTTTCATCGAGCTCCAGACGATCCTGTTTACAGACTGAAATGGAGAAAATAATAGCAAACGAAACCACTCGAGTGCCCAATGGTTACAGACGTTCTACCATGCGGGGCCTTCTAGCCGACTTGGCAGAAGACCCCGCATGCAGCGCACACTTACCGTGCGTTAAAAACGTAGCGGTCCAGGCGGTCGCACGCTTCCCTTACGCGCGAAAGCGGCAGCGCCAGATTCACGCGAATGTGGCAGAGTCCGTGGAACGGACGGCCATCCTGGTAGCCAACGCCCACGCGCGCTCCCTCGTCGAGCAGCCACTGAATATCGCGGCCATGCTCGCGGCACCACTCGGTGCAGTCCAGAAACACCATGTACGTGCCCTGCGGACGCGAATAGGACACGCCCTCAAAATGCTCGTCCACGTAATCGCAGAAGTACTCGATATTGCCGGCAAGCACCTGGTTGAGCTCGTCCACCCACTCGTAGCCTTGCGGCTGGTAGGCACCGATAAGCGCGTGCATGGAGAGGACATTCATCTCGTTGTAGTGGGTCTTGTTGGACACGGCGCACACGCGGTCGCGCAGCGTCTCGTTATAGATGATGTGGTAGCTGCCGACCAAGCCCGCCAGGTTGAACGTCTTGCTCGGCGCATAGAGGGCAACCGTGCGCATGCGGGCATCCTCGCTCACCGACTGCGTCGGAATATGCTTGTGACCCGGCAGAATGATATCGGACCAAATCTCGTCCGAGATCACCACGCAATCGTGCTGGCAATAGATGTCCACGGCGCGCTCAATCTCGTCGCGCTCCCATACGCGGCCGCAGGGATTGTGCGGCGAGCAGAACACCGCGGCATGGATGTTGTTTTGGGCGAGTTTGCACTCCATGTCCTCAAAGTCCATGCGCCACACGCCCCGGTTGTCGAGTTTAAGCGGGCTGTGGACAATGCGATAGCCCGCGGCCTCGATGGACTTGGTAAAGCCGATGTAGGTGGGGCTGTGGACCAGCACCGCATCGCCCGGCTGGACATACGCGCGCAGCGTCGACACGACACCGCCCAGCACGCCGTTTTCGTAGCCGATATGCTCCGGCGCCAAGCCCTTGACGCCATTACGGCGGCTCTGCCATTCGATGATGCGGTCGAAGTACTCGGGACGCGGATTGAAGTAGCCAAACATGGGGTGCTGGGCGCGCTGAATGATGTGTTCCTGGACCGTGGGCACCGTGGCAAAGTTCATGTCGGCCACCCACATGGGAATGCGGTCGAAGCCCTCGTCGGGTGCGTTCGGAGCCATACCGGGGATCTCACCCCAAGAGTCAACGGCGATGGAGTCCATGCCGTGGCGGTCGATAAGCGAGCTAAAGTCGTATTTCATGCTGAGCCCCCGTGCAAAGTTGATTGTTTTGGTAGGCGTTATTGTCCACCAGCGTAGGCGATTTTGGAGCGGGGTTTGGCGCTTAATTTGACGGGTGCGGACGAATGGCTGGTTAGTCTCGCGCGTCGGTGACGGCGACTACGGTTAGCTGGGTTTCATCGACCGTAAAAGATATGTCGAGTCCGGCGTAGGCCAAGTGGTAAACGCGGTTTGGCTCGTGCTTGCTGCCCGCGCGGCGTGGATCTTGGCGAAGGACCTCGACCAAGCCGGGGAGCTTTGCGCTTGGGACTGTGTCTTGCAGCGCCTGCGGAAACTCGATGCCGAGCTCTTGCCACGGAGCGTCCTCAATCCAGCCGCCCGTTGCATCCGGGTGGCAGTCCGCAAACGGAATGTAGGGCTTGATATCGTAGATGGGCGTGCCGTCACGCAGGTCGGCCCCCAGCACATGGATGATAGGACCATCGTCGGTGAGCTCGACACGATCAAGCTTGACACAAGTAAGCCCAATGGGATTAGGGCGAAACGGGCTGCGCGTGGCAAACACGCCCACGCGCTCGGCTCCGCCCAGACGCGGCGGGCGCACGGTTTTCGACCATTTTGCGTTGGTGCCGGACCTGTCCTGCGACTTGGCATCGGCAGCAATGTCCTTAGCCGTGCCGCCGGGCGTTCCGTTTTCGAAGCGCCACAGCAGCCATAGGTGAGAGAAGGAGTCCAGACCCTCAACCGCTGCATTGGACGCAAATTCCGGCTCAAAAACGATGCGTCCCTGCAGATGGGGCGCCAAAAAGCTGTTGCGCGGAATGCCGAACTTCTGCGGCAGGTCGGTATGTATGCGTGCGATAGGTTCCATGCCGGTCATTGTACGGCATGGAGGCGTGGGGCGTTGCGCGCAATTCTTCGCCGCGGTCCCCCGTCGTGCAACCAACGGTTGCTTGGAAGGGCGCCTGCCGCCGCGTATGCTTAAGCCATCAACCAGCAGAAAGGAGCCGCTATGGCCTTTGCAGAAAAGCTCATTGCTGTCCGTCGCGCCCATCACCTTACCCAAGAGCAGCTTGCCGCTAA
>CAVEDI010000205.1:0-5788 GCA_963614405.1 Oscillospiraceae bacterium
CAATCCGGAGCCGGCAGTCACGCTGTCGACTCCATTTTTCCACCCCACTCCCCTGTATACTGATGTAGCACGTGTTTCGTCCGGGCCTGTTGGGCCGGATTGTTCATGGGAGGGTCTTATGGCTGCTTCGAATCCGCCTAAGGGGAGCGTTTCTTCTTCGTCCATCAAGCCGGTTACGCGCAAGGCCGTGCGTTGCCAGCGCGAGGTCGCTTGGCTTGTCACGCAGGCGGCGGGCAGGCTTGTGGCGACCACTCAGGACGTCAATGCGCCTACGCCGAGCTTTGTGTTAGCGGCGGCGCTGGATTTTGTGCGCCAATTGGAGCTTGCCGCACAGGATGCCAGCGGCCACCTCGACTACCAGAATGTTATGGCGCCCGACCTGCAAACGTTCTGCCACATGGCCAAGTTGCCCGCCGCGCCCAATGCACTTTCGGACGCAGGCTACATGTTTACGCTCTCAGGCGCGGACCTTATCCGCGACATCTATGCATACTGCAGTGAACTCGCCAAGCGCCACGTCCTTGACGCGGCAGAAGTCAAACCGGGGTATGTCATCAAGCTGGTTCTTAGGCTGTTCTTGATGAACGGATTCGGGGCCATGCCGGCGTAAGCCGAGTCTTCAGCATCACCGTCGACTGAGCAACAACCGCTTTACCTTAGTGGGCGCCAATTGAGGGTCGATTATTGGGTCGCCTCGTCCACTAACGCATTTATTCCACGCGCTCTGACAGTCGATACTTGCGGTTGCGGCTCGTCGCCGGCGCCGTGGGCTCAAGCTCGCCTTGAGCAATGAGCGCGTTGACGCGCGACCTAACCTGGGAAATTGTAAGCCCCGTGCGTTCTGCCAGCTCACGCGTCCCCAGCTCGCCGTAGTGTTTGAGTGCCGTCACAATTAAGCCCCCGCCATGATCGACCGGCTCGATTTTTGAACGGTAAAGTACGATCTTGAACCGATCGAACCCCGGACAGAACAGGGGCTCGGCCAGACCATGCGCGCGCATGGCATCGATCATCATCGGGATGCCCGAGCCATTGCCCTCAGCCGGCGAACCTGCGCCATCCGGCAGCGGGACAATCGACATGAGTTTCACGAGCGTCGCGTTACGGCATCGGGAGCTGCCGTCAAACAAGTTCTCGCGAGTCTTTCCCCCGTAAAGGCCGCCAGGATTCGTCACCTCGACACGATCGTCAAAGACGTCGACGGCAATCGATTGTCCACAGAACCGATCCCCGTATTCTCGATGGATTACGGCGTTGGCGATTGCCTCGCGCAGAACCTCCTCGGGAATCTCCAGCGAGTCGACACGCGAGACGCCTTGGACGGTCGAGGTTCGCCGCAAATTCTTGGCGACGGCCGCGACAGCATCCGAGATCATCTCGCCCAACGTTCCCTCACAGATTGTGCGGTCCATGAACCTCAGCGACCCCGCCGTGCCTTTCCGGGTCCCCGCATAGACAGCCATGTCGATAAAGAGCTTGGGATAAAACTGCTGAGGGTAGGTGCCCGCAACTAGGAGTCCAGCCTTGGTGACATTGCCCTGGGAATCAAGGAAATTTAGGCGCTCCAGCTTCGTTTGTTTGTCCGGCGCGCCGCGCATCGCCCGGGGCGTCAACGAGAAAGCCCGATCTATCGTACGGTCGACCAGCGTCTCGTCGAGATCGTCCGCGTCCGCGCCCGCCACCGCGTCGCGATCGCTCGGAGTCGCTCGACCGTATGACGCCAATGCGAGCACCTCGGTCGATGAAAGCGGCACATCTTTGTCATCGATGCGCTTGTAGCTGCCGCCCTGGGCGCCCCGCTCTATGACATAGCAGGGCTTGCTCGACGGATCGAGCTCCTCAATCGTAATGACGAGAACGATGACGCCCTGAAGCTCCACTCGCTCGATCGTGTATTTGGGCGGATTGGCCAGCTTTCCTCGACCGCCCGCATCACCCATGCCTGACACGAATTGGTTGAGCACTTTCTCGGTCTCGAAGTTCTCAACCGGGACAAAACCTGCGCGCTCACTCACTCCGAGCACGATGGTTCCGCCGGCAGTGTTCGCGAATGCGCTCACCGTTTCCCACACGTCGCGGGAAAGCGTCGTGGCGCTCTCCTTCACTTCGACGTTAAGATCATCCGAGCCCATACGCCTTAAAGACTCAAGCAGACCGGTCAGCTCGTTTTCGTTCATCTGCACGTCCTTTCGCTCGGTCCTGCGGAGAATGCCGCGGATAGATTTCCCTCGTCTCTCAGTTATCTCTCGTAATTATCTCTCATTTATCTATCTATCTCTCGGCTTAGAGATAAGAGATAGATAGAGATGGAATGTCTACCATTTGCTTTATTTATACATATTTTTGCTGGTAGAACAATCGGTATTGAGACAATACCATGATTGCCTGTCTCTTTGCTGCTCAGTTATCTCTCATATTTTTCTCTCATCTTCCTGTCATCTCTCATATTAGAGACGAATGAGGGACGAGAGATACGCGAGTGATGGACGAGCGAGGATTTTCGGACGGTCGGATATCGAGAGTGGATATTTGGACGGTTTTTGGGGCTTTTGCGGCAAATTCCGTCCAAATATCCACTCTCGTTCGATAGGTATCCGGAAATCCTCGCTCGTCCGTCCGAATATCCACTCTCGTTTGGCGAGTGTCCAATTTTCCACGCTCGTGCGGCGGGCACGCGGGACCTATGCCCAATCCGGCTGCATCGTCTCCAGTTCGCCGCAGGGTCGCGGCCCCATATGGGTATACTCTCGAGGATTCGACTCGATTCGCCCCCGCTGGGGCGTCAAAGGAGACTGCATATGCCCACTACCTCAACCGACCCGCGCGCCGCTGCCGCCGCACTGCTGGTGCCCGGCACCACCTGCCATGGCTTTGCCGTCGAGCGCTGCGAGACCGTGCCCGAGCTCGACTCGGACGCCTACGTGCTGCGCCACACCGCATCGGGCGCTCGCCTGCTGTACCTGGCGTGCGACGACGAAAACAAGGCCTTTGCCATTGGCTTTAAGACGCCGCCGGCCGATTCCACCGGCGTGTTTCATATTCTTGAGCACTCGGTGCTGTGCGGATCGACCAAGTTTCCCGTCAAGGAGCCGTTTGTCGATCTGATCAAGAGCTCCATGCAGACGTTCCTCAACGCCATGACCTACCCCGACAAGACCATCTACCCCGTTGCCACCACCAACGAGCAGGACCTGTACAACCTGATGGACGTGTACCTGGACGCGGTGTTCAACCCGGCCATCTATACCAAGCCCACCATTTTTGAGCAGGAGGGCTGGCACTACGAGCTGGACCTGCCAGAGGGCGTCGAGGGCGAGGGCGGCGACAGCCCCGCGAGCCCGCGCGAGGGCACGCTGCGCTATAACGGCGTGGTGTTCAACGAGATGAAGGGCGCGCTGTCCGACCCCATGAGCGTGCTGGACGACACCGTCAACGCCGCGCTCTATCCCGACACCGCCTATGCGCACGAGAGCGGCGGCGACCCGCGCGCAATCCCTGCGCTCACCTACGAGCAGTTCCTGGACACGCACGCGCGCCACTACAATCCTTCCAACTCCTACATCACGCTCTACGGCGACCTGGACGTGGACCGCGCGCTGGCCTTTTTGGACGAGCGCTATCTGTCGCAGCCGAGTGCCGCGAGCCGCCGCATGGACGCTGCCGTTGCCGCCGGCGAGGACCCGTCCACGCTGGCACCCAATCCGCTGGGCGTGCAGGCGCCCGTGACCTGCGAGTATAAGCGCGTCGAGATGGCCACCACGCCCGAAAACGCCCTGGTGGGCCTGGGCCTTGTGCTGGGCAGCGCGCTCGACCGCAAGCGCACGATCGCGGCGGACATTCTGTTCGAGGCACTGTTGGGCTCCAACGAAGCGCCGGTTAAGAAGGCCATTCTGGCAGCGGGCCTGGGCGGCAACGTGGTGAGCTACACCGCGGCCGAGAGCCTGCAGCCCTACGAGCTCATCATGCTGCAAAACGCGCAGCCCGGCGTGGCGCGCGAACTGCGCCGCGTGTTCCAGGACGCCTGCCGCGACCTGTGCGAGCACGGCGTTCCGCGCGAGCGCCTGGAGGCCATCATCAGCAGCAACGAATACGACCTGCGCCAGCGCGACTACGGTATCGCCGACGGCGTGGCCATTGCGTGCGACGCGCTGAGCACCTGGCTCTACGATGACGACGCCGCGACGTTGGCGCTCAAGTACGGTCCGGTGTACGAGGAGCTGCGCGGCGAGCTGGACGGCAGCTACTTTGAGGACCTGCTGCACGAACTGGTGCTGGAAAACGACCACATGGCGCTGGTCGAGCTGGTGCCGGTGGACGCCGCCGAGGGTTCGGAGGGCGCCGAGGCCGCAGAGCTGGCAGTCAAGCGCGACGCCATGACCGATGCCGAGCTGGCCGACGTGGTCGAGCGCACGGCCGCACTGCGTACCGCGCAGGAAGCCGAGGACACGCCCGAGGCCAAGGCCACGCTGCCGCGCCTGCACGTTTCCGACATTGGCGAGGCGCGCTCCGAGCCGCCGCTGGTCGTGGATACGACTGCGCCTATCCCCTGCCTGCGCCACGGCATCCCCACCAACCGTCTGGCCTACGCCATGCAGTATTTCGACCTGAGCTGCGTCGCGTTTGAGGACCTGCCCTATGTGACGCTGCTCTGCCGCCTGATCAAACAGCTGCCCACGAGCGAGCACTCGGCCGAGGAGCTCGACAACTTGCTCGCCGGCAAGCTGGGCTTTTTGAGCTTTACGACCGAGGTCATGACCCAGCCCGACGTGGACGGCGTGCGCCCCTACCTGCTGGTGAGCGCCGGCGCCCTGTCCGAAAAGATCGACGCGCTGGCGAGCCTGCCGCGCGAGGTGTGGTCGAGCACGCTGTTGCTCGATGCTGACGCCGACCGCGTGCGCGACGTGCTCACGCAGATTCGCATTGGGCTTGAGCAGGGCTTTATCAACAACGGCCACTCGGCGGCGCTGGGTCGCGCGATGAGCTACAGCTCGCCTTCGGCCGTGGTGCGCGAGCAGCTTTCGGGCGTGGACTTCTACCTGTTCCTGCGCGATCTGCTCGAGCACTTTGACGAGCGACTGGACGACCTGCGCGCCAAGCTTGCCGCGCTGGCAGACCGCATCTTTGTGGCCGATGGCTGCATGGCGAGCTTTACCGGCAGCGACGAGGACTTTGACGCGTACTGGGATGCTGCGGGCGACCTGGGGCTTGGCGCGGGCGACGGCGCCGATGCCGGCCGCAACGCGCTCGTGGTGCCGACGCCGCGCGACCGTCACGAGGCTTTCGTCATCCCCAGCGACATCTGTTTTGCGGCGCGCGCGTGCGACCCGCGTCGCCTGGGCATCGACGTGACGGGCGCCTGGGCGGTTGCCGCCAACGCGCTCTCCTACGACTACCTGTGGAACGAGATCCGCGTGAAGGGCGGTGCGTACGGCTGCGGATTCCGCGCAGCCGGCGAGCGCCAGACGGCGTTCTACACCTACCGCGACCCGGCGATCGATCCTTCGATTGAACGCGTGGCACGCGCAGGCGAATGGCTCGGCAGCTTTGAGCCCGACGAGGCCGCCTTTGAGGGCTTTATCGTGAGCTGCGTGAGCGGCATGGACGCACCCGTGAAGCCCTATGCGCTCACCAAACGCCGCAACACGACCTACCTGGCCGGGCTCGATCCGCATGCGCGCGAGGAGCGTCGCGCCCAGATGCTCGCCGCCACGCCCGGTGAGCTGCGCTCGCTCGGCGCCGACGTGACGCGCATCGCAGCCGAGTCGCCCACCTGCGTCTTTGGCGGCCG
>CAVEDI010000206.1:0-6143 GCA_963614405.1 Oscillospiraceae bacterium
TCGCGAGTTCCGCACGAGCCGGAGAGCACTTAATGTGCTCTCCGTGCGAGCAGGACTGTTCGAGCAGGGAGCAAACATATGCTCCGCCACCCGGACAGGTCATCCTGCTAGCAGGTCGGATACTCGCCTTCCCAAACAATGCGGCGATACTGGTCGGGATCGGTGTCGCCCTCGGTGGAGAAGCAGAGCACGGAGCTCGTCTTGTCCAGGCCGATGAGTTCCTTGAGCTCGGCGTACTCGGGATCGAGCATGAGGGTCTCGACCAGGCCGGTGGTCACAGCGCCGGACTCGCCGGAGATGACGCGCGGGTCGCCCTTCTCGGGAGCGCCCAGGGTGCGCATGCCGCGAGCGGTGACCCAGTCGGGGCAGGACACGAAGGCGGTGACGTGGTTGCGCAGGATATCCCAGCCCAGAATGTTGGGCTCGCCGCAGCACAGACCGGCCATGATGGAGGGCATGTCGCCGTCCACGATGCGCGGATCGCCGTCGCCGGCGGCAGCGCCCTTGTACAGACAGGCGGCAGGCGCGCACTCAGCCACGACGAAGGTGGGCGGGTTATCGGGATACAGGTTGGTGAAGTAGCCCACCACGGCGCCGGCGAGCGAACCCACGCCAGCCTGGACAAACACGTGCGTCGGGCGGTTGATGGCCATCTCGCGCAGCTGCTCGGCAGCCTCGGAAGCCATGGTGCCGTAACCCTCCATGATCCAGGACGGGATCTTCTCGTAGCCCTCCCAGGCGGTGTCCTGAACGATGACGCCGCGCTCGCAGGCGTCGGCCTCGGCAGCGGCCATGCGCACGCACTCGTCGTAGTTGACCTCTTCGATGGTCACCGTTGCGCCCTCGGCGGCGATGTTATCGAAGCGGGGCTTAGTGGAACCCTTGGGCATGTGAACGACGGCCTTCTGGCCCAGCTTGTTGGCAGCCCATGCCACGCCGCGGCCATGGTTGCCGTCGGTGGCGGTAAAGAAGGTGGCCTGGCCAAAGTCCTCGGCCAGCTGATCGGAGGTCAGGTAATCGAAGGTGCAGTCGGCAACGTCCTTGCCGGTCTCATCGGCAATATAGTTGGCCATGGCAAACGAGCCGCCCAGGACCTTAAAGGCGTTGAGGCCAAAGCGATAGCTCTCGTCCTTAACGCACAGGTTGGACAGGCCCAGGCGCGCAGCCTGACCGTCCAGACGGGCAAGCGGAGTGACGGTATATTGAGGGAACGACTGGTGGAAGGCACGGGCCTTCTTCACGTGGTCGAGGCTCATGATTCCCAAGTGCTTGTCATCGCTCTTGGGCATCGTGTTGCCCGCCCACTGGATCTTATCGGCCATACGGTGAACTCCTTAAGTCCTCTCTTGCCGGCCCCCGCATACGCGTTTCAGCCCGATCCCATTCACACGACTGAACTTTTATGTGGATGCCAAACAAAAAGTTTGTTAGTAATGTTCTATCACACTTTTTGATTGGTATATCAAACGAATTGTTTGTTGCCGTAATCGGTACTTTTTCGCCGCCGAACGGTCATGAATTGCCTTGTTGATGGATTTGTTTGCGGTCATGTGTGGTTTATGGCACAGTGAGCCCAAACTAATTTTTAGGAAGGTACCCATGACCCCCGCACAGATTGAGTTTTACAAGCGCCTCGCACACGGTCTGGCGCTCCAATTTGGCCCCAACTGCGAAGTCGTCGTCCACGATCTGGAGACCGAGGACGTGGACCACTCCATCGTAGTGATCGAAAACGGCCACGTCAGCGGGCGCAAACTGGGTGACGGCCCCAGCCATATCGTGTTTGAGTCCATGCACGAAGGCGCCACCGACGTACACGACCGCGAGCCGTACCTCACTAAAACCACCGACGGTAAGCTGCTCAAATCGTCGACGATCTTTATCCGCAACGATGAGGGCAAACCCGTCGGCATTTTGGGCATCAACTTTGACATTACGCTTATGAAGGCTTTTGAGCGTTCGCTCGATGCCTTTACTGGCACCGGCGGCACGGGCTATACCGAGCCCGAGCCCATTACCAAGAACATCGGCGACCTGCTCGAGGACCTGCTGCACGAGTGCGAGCAGTTTGTGGGCAAGCCCGCGGCACTCATGACCAAAGACGAGCGCATTCGTGCCATTGGCTACCTCGACCGTCGCGGCGCCTTCCTCATTTCCAAGTCGAGCGAGCGCGCCTGCGAGTTCTTTGGCATCTCCAAGTACAGCTTCTATAGCTACCTCAATGAGGCCAAGGCGGCGGCCGGCGACAAGTAGGCACTCGCCTGGATTGCCCCTCCCCTTTTGGGCGCGAGTTCTGGAAAGCACGAATCCAAGACCGGGCCGCTTGGGAAGTTCCATATAATCGATGTCATTAGTATTTCGAAAGGATGGGACAGAATGGCGTTAAGCAAGGCATCATGCACCGGTCGCGGATTGATTCCGGCAATTGGTGGACATGTGCACCGCATGTTCGATGAGAGTGAAGACGACCTGTTTTCGCTGAGCCTTGACGACGTGATGGATGATCGCCCGTGGACCGCCGACGAACTCATGGGCGGCGGGGCTCGCCCGTCAAGTCCCAATCCCGCACTTGCGCCTAAGCCCGCATCTGCGCCGACTCCTGCGCAGTCGCCCGCACCCACTTCGGCGCCCACGCCCGCTCCCCGCCCCGCAAGCGACCCGTCCGAGACGGCGGCATTTCTCGCTGCAGCGACGCAGGGCAAATCGGCCGACAGCACCGTTATGTATAACGCCCAGCAGTTGCCCGTTCCTGCGGCGCGCAAGCCTCCGGTCACAAGGCTCGATGAGCCCGTTGCCCATCAGGTTACCCACGATTCCTGGGCTGCAGCCGATCTGGATGAGACCTCTACCGGCATGCCGGCGCTCGATGTTCCAGTTAACCCGCTTTTTGCCGCCAACACGAGCGCCGCGGACTATGAGGGCGGTGCGGCATATTCCGATTATTCCGATGGCTATGCTGGCAACGGTCGCATCGAGACCGAGGATTATGGCACCGCATCGAGCGATTATCTCAACGATCCGTACGCTGCCACGCCCGCACCGGAATATGACCCGGAGGCCGCGTCCGCGCCGGCGTATACCAAAAGCATGGGCGAAGAGCGCTTCGCCGATTATTACGCCGAGGAAAAGGCGCTGCGTTTCTCGGAATTTCCGCAGGCAGTCAAGGTTGCCTTTATCGCCATTATCATTGCCCTGCTCGGTGTCATTGCGTTTGAGGGATTCCAGCTGTTCCGCGGCCCCACCCAAGCGGAGTCGGAGACCCAGCAAAAAGAGGACGATAACCAGTACCTGGACATCAACACCCTCAAGGGCGACCCCAACGACGGAGACGACGAGTAGCGAGAGCTGAAGGCGGCCGCAGGATCCCGCATCCAGCACCGGCTTCTAAGTGCTGTTTTGTCATCCAGCTACACTTTTCCGAAGTTTTAAGGTGCCTATTTCGACACTTTTCCGGATTTTATACTCTGTCCCTCCAGATGCGCTTTACGGTGCAGGCGTTGGAAGAAGGGCCATGTGCCGCTGGCGGCCCACATGTTCTGCAGATCAAGCTGCTCGGAGACGGCTCGCGCGAGCCGTCCAGCTGGAAGCTTTTTGCCGACGGTGCGTGCGTTGCGGACGGATCCGGCGCCTTTGCCCGCGAGTGCTTCTGCGAGGGCGCCGAGGTGTTCCTGGACCTGTGTCGCGACGCCGTGCACGCGGCCGAGCTGCACCAGTGGAGCCAGAGGGAGTACGAGCTGCTGAGCGCGGCGCGCGGGATTGCGGGGGTGTAGGTGGGCAGATAAGCCATCGGCAATTCCGAGATGGCAAGGGCCGGGAATTAGATTCCCGGCCTTTAACCTAGCACTGCTTTATAAGATCGAGCACCGCGGGAATGTCATCGGCATTACGAAGAGCAACATAGGTCGGTAGGCCTGGGCCAAATCCACCCTGCGTACGTTTGTCCTGGCACATGTCCTCTGGATCAATTAGGTCATCCACGCTCTTTGCCAGGCCGACGGCAATCCAGCCACCGTTGCTGGTCCTACCTTCTAACACGGCATGCAGTTTTCGCTTGCCCGACCTGAAGCCTACATAGTACTTGGCTATGTAGGACTCCCACGAAGGGTTACCACTCAGAACGGACTCGCGCACCTCATCGAAAAGCTTCTGGTTGAGCCCACCTTCGGCAAAGGTGGGGTGGTTCTCATGCAGAGTCCAGACAGGAGCCTCGTCAGGCTCCCCACGAGAAGGACGGTACTTGTCGACGACGTCTGCCGGAAGGTCGGGATACTTCCATATCTCGCACGCTTCTTTCGCCAGCTCGTCCGCGCGCTGCCCAATCTCTTCCTCACCCCATTTTTCATGCGAGACAATCGATTTGTTTAGGTAGAGCGGGCTGCACTTAAATCCGACGTCAGGCAGATTGAGCTTGTCCGAGAACGACCGGTTTGAGTACTCCTGGTTGTAGCCCGTCAGCGTAAGATTTCCCAAGTTGTTGCACAGCCTGTCGTGGACGTCTTCCCAGTTCTCACCAAGCGATTCCTTCCAGCCGTGCTCATCATCAATCGTCTGGGGCATGATGTGCTCGATCTGGTAATCGTCGGCTGAGATGGACTCCTTCGGGTGGTGCCAGTTCTCCATGCGTTCCAGGTAATAGCGCTTTTTAGAGAAGCGGTTGTAGCAGTCACGCGCCTTAAACTCCTCGACAAAATGCTCGTCTGTCGGAAAGTATGCGGTCATACCGCTGCTGTGGATAAGGAGCATCGCCGTAACGTACTCCTCGATATCGTCCTGCTGCTCGAGATTGCGATACATGCCGGCAAAGAAATTATTTAGGCCCGTGGTAAGTCTGCCGCAAACCGCTCGCCTGAACAGAAACGACTCGATAGTCTCGCAGATACGTAAAAACGCATTGCGGTCTAGTCCATTCCCCTCGTAAACCGAATAAAGCAACATTAAGAGGGGCCTTATCTGCTTCACGTCGAGGCTTACGATTCTGCCGAACACTCGGCGCAGTCCGTCGTCCTTCTCCTTACCAAGGAACAGACTGGCGTATCTATGTGCATACCCGCGCAGCTCCTTAAGCAGGCCCTCGGTGTCACCATCGTAGTCGTCGGCGAAATAGCGCTTAAACTCGTAGTAGGCCTCGTTCTCCTTCGGCATCCTATTGGGAACTTTAAGCCACAGCCAGTACCAGATAAATGCATTGAACTCGTCCTCGCCGCCTTTTCCGAACAAGCACTCGAGTGGATGCCATAACCCTCATAAAGCTTGGTCTGTTCGTCGTTGGGAAGCGACATTAGAACGTAGTTACGGATGAGGTCAATGGGCGTGAGCGGCTTGCCCTTGGAGTTCATGGACTCAAATATGAGCTGGGCATTATCAACGCCAGCGGTGAGCTTAGTGTCGATGACCTGCACGCGGTTTAGCCCCGCCCAAAGCCTTGCCGGGTCAAATGATTTACCACGCATCTTCTCGCGGAAGAACGCATGGTTCTCGACAATCCGATCCGATTTTTCATCTGGCACGGGAGCCCCAGACACGATGGAGAACAGCGTCTCTTTATCGTCCTGCGAGAGCACCAGCTTGTAGCGTGCCAGACCGTTGTAGTCGTCATCGTTAAAGAGGTAATTTTTCCTCAGCGCCGAGATTTTGAGGTCGCCAAGGAAGCCAGCCTTGTCGGGGTTGCTCTCCAAATAGTCAGCCAAAGCTGCAATCATCAACGAAAACGTCGTCATGCGCTGCTGTCCGTCAATCAGAAGCACGCGCGAAATGCTCGTGGCAGAGCTCTCGGACTCGGGGATATAAAGCATTGACCCCACGAAGTGCGATACGCCATCACGACCCGCTCGCATGACGTCATCCCAAAGCACCTCGCACTCTTTTACACTCCACGAGTAAACTCGCTGGTACACGGGAATGACAAACTGCATCTTCGCCACGCCCATAAGGTCGAGCAGATTCGCCTCGGTTGCTTTCATTTACGCTTGTCCCCTTTCTTGTTTACGCCGCTTGCGGTCAGTCCCCCACTGAACGAAAGACGCTAAAGACCAGAGCATCGAAGCGCTGGAGCAACCGGGATGCTCGTCTCACTAGATTTTACAACGCTTGTCGCGAATACAGTTGAAAGCCAATCCGGTTCCGATGGCTCCCCCTATGAGAAG
>CAVEDI010000207.1:0-4619 GCA_963614405.1 Oscillospiraceae bacterium
CACGCAGCGCAGGCTCGTCTTCGCAGTACGTCTCGATATGCACGGTGCGGCCATTGGCAGATAGCCCAGCCGTCTCCACCGCATCACCGTCGCCGCCCTCGGGATCCCAGCCGTCCGCACCGGCAAGCACCTGTTCGCGGGCGTACCCGGCGGCAGCCATCACATCGAGTTCATTCGCCCACGGCACCCAGCCGGTAGCATCACCCGCCGGCCCATGCAGAATCGCGCCAGCATACTGCACGCAGTTGTGCGCCGCCGGCTTATTCCAATCCCACCAGCCTTCGCGCTTGATATGTCGCCCCAGCCAGCAATCGATCAGCACAGTTTGCGCCCATTCGCGCCAAGGACGACCCAGGTAGACCGAATCCGGCGCCACGTCATCCGGAGCTGTAAACGAACAACCATGAAACACGAATCCGTACGGCTCGCCTTTAGGCGTGGAGGCTGCCGTTACATACCCGTTGACATCCATATCGCGATTGAGCGAGCGAATCTCGCATCCCTCAAAGTAGGCACGCGCGCCGCCAAAGATAAAGTCGACATCGCCCTCGATCCGGCAACGTCGGAAATACTGGCGCCCCACCCGGCGCGGCGCATACTGTTTGGGTCCTATGAACCCGCCCGGTTTGGCCTCATGCGGCGGCAGCGGACCCAAAAACAGTGTGTCCTGGTGCCCCTTAATGCAGCAGGCATCGACAACCAGACGGTCGCCATCGGCATACAGGGCAATCGCCTGACCGACCTCGCGCCCATCGCCCGCATCGTTTTCGATCGTGAGGTTCTCGAGCCATACGTCGTCGGCATCGACCAAAACGGTATAGGTCCTAAACGTGCCGAGCGTGCCGTCCACGCCCGAGCCGTCCTCCGAAGGCATCTTGGCACCCAGGCTGCCCACGATACGCACGCTGTCGGCCGTCTCTCCCTCAATCGTCACATGCGAGCGATGAATCTCGACCCGCTCGCGGTACTCGCCCGGATCGACGCGAATCATCACCGGTTGCTCGGCATCCGGATAGAGCTGATCGGCTGCCGCCAAGGCATCGGAAATCGTTGGATACGCTCCTGCCGCAGCCCTCGAAACGCGCAGCGTATAGATACTTTCGCTCATCGTCCATCACGCTCCCAGGAAGCGAACTGCTCAGGCCAGCCCTGAACCTGTGGCTGAATATGCTCGGCGCAGCCCTTAAATGCCGTTAGGGCCGTAGCGAGCGATGCCCCATGCTTTCCATGCGGAAAGACATGTAGGCTAAAGCCAATCCCGTGGTCGGCAAGAGCCTGCGCAAGAAGGAGGCTATTTTGAACTGACACCGATGCATCCTCGGCGGTATGCCACAAGAACGTACGAGGGAAGCCCTCGCCCACCATATTCTCGATTGACAACTTTTGAGCCAAAGCGTCATCGGCACCCGTTAGGTGTTCAAACGAACCACGATGAGCATAGGTCCCCGAGCTTACGACCGGGTAGCCCAAGCAAAGTGCGTCAGGCCGAATCGACTCAGGCGATGCCGCGATCGACTCTGCAAGCCAGGATTGGTCCCAAAGCGCCCCGAACAAGCCAACCAGATGCCCACCGGCCGAAAAACCCATGACCGTAATCCGATCAGGATCGACACAGTACTCTGCCGCATGGCTTCGGACGGTATCGACCGCCCGCGCGAGTTCTTGCAATGCCAGCGGATAGACAGCCGGAGCAACCGAATAGTTCAGTACAAACGCTTGGTAGCCCATCGCCAACAAACGGAGCGCTACCGGCTCGCCTTCGCGCGGCGAAACGTGATCGTAGCCGCCTCCTGGCACGACCACAACTGCAGGCAGCGGTTTTAAAGCATAAGCATCTTCGGTCGGGGCAAAAACATAAGACGTAATCGTGGCAGACGAGCCATCGACCCCGACAGGAATCGTTTTATTGAGCATGTATTCCCTTTCACCATGATGCGTAGCGCAGCGCACACGGCCGTATCGCACAAGGGCTGCATTGCCGATTTATCCGACAATGCAGCCCTGGTCATCAACCCGAGTTAGGAACGGACAACCTTGTCGACGTTCTGGAGCTGCAGCTCCTCGCCGTCCTGGCCCTCGATCACCACATTTTGCAGGTCGAGTACCTTGACGTTTTGCGCAATGATGCCCTGACGCACCATGGGCTCAACGCCGCAGGCCATGGCCGGAACAAAGGGCTCGGCATCCGGCGCGAAGGTCACGTGGACATCCTGGAACGTCAGACGCGTCACTTTGCTCTCGGGCAGGCCCGTGATGTAAGCAGCAGCCGCGTGGCAGTTAGTGGCCTCGATATCGCAAAACGTCGTGGCACCAAAGCCGGGCGTGCGGTCGTCGACGGGCAGTGCCTCGCGAGACTGCACGTAGTCGGTCTTGCCGTCCTTGTCGCAGAAGTAGAACGAGTTGACCACGAAGGGCGTGAGCACCTCGTCCATGCGAATGTGCTCAAAGGTAATGCCCTCGTTGACGGCATCCTTGCCGCGCCCGCGGCGGGTCTTGACGCGCAAGCCGCGGTCGGTGCGTTCAAAGAGGCACTTGCTCACGGTGAGGTCCTTGATGCCGCCGGCAGCCTCGGACCCCAGGACCACGGCGCCGTGACCATCGTGCATGTAGCAGTGAGAGATCAGCACGTCGTGCGTGGCGGGACGAAGCTCGGGCTCAATGCCCAGCTTGCCGCTCTTGATGGCGATGCAGTCGTCGCCCACCGAGAACTGACAGCCAAGGATGCGGACAAAGCCGCAGCTCTCGGGATCGAAACCGTCGGTGTTGTGGGAGTTCTTGGGGCCCTCGATGGACAGGCAGAGCGCATCGACGTGCTCGCACAGGATGGGGTGGATGTTCCACGCCGGGCTGTTGCGGACGGTGAAGCCGGCCAAGCTCACGTTTTGGCACTCGGACAGGAAAATCATGCGCGGACGGGCGACCTCGCGGCCCTCCTCGGGACGGAAGATGTTCTTAAAGTCCTTGTTCCACCAGTTGTCCTCGGCAAAATCGGTCTGACCGTCAATCGCGCCGCGACCATAGATGCACACGTCGTGCACGCCCAGACCCGTAAAGGTAGAACAGTAGGTCGAGAAACTCTCGCCCTCCCAGCGGCCCAGGGGCAGCATATCGGTGCCGGCATACCCGGCACCCTCGTTGCCCGTGACCGTTCCCGGAATGTAGGCAAGCGCGGCACGATCGTGGCGGGCCAGCAGCACCGCTCCCTCGGCGAGCTCGATGTTGATATTGCTCTTAAGGAAGAGGGACTTGATACGATAGCTGCCGGCGGGAATCAGCACGCGCCCGTCCTTGGGACAGGCCATGATGGCAGCCTGGATGTTGGTGGTGTCATCATGCTCGGCATCGCCCTTGGCGCCACAGTCGCGAACGTTGATGGTAAAAGGCTCAGCCGGCGTGGTGACACCTACGCTCAGCTCACGCTCGCCACAAACAAAACGAACCAGGTTGCGCTTGCCGGGGGTCAGGCCGTCGACATAGGTCTCGACCGTATTCGTGGTACCAGCGGGCTCGTCGTTGACAAAGATCTCCCACGTATCGGCACAGGTAAAGTAGCCGCCGTCGTCAAGCTCGATCACGGCCGCGCGGGCGTTGCGCCAGATAACGTTCGTCTCCATGGATTTCTCCCTCAAAAAGATGCTCTAAAGGCAAATTGTACGCTGTTAAAAAAGGGCCGTGCCTGCCGGCGGAATTCCGGTGGCACGGCCCTGTGATTTGGACGATATGTCGGCCTTACTCGGCGGGGGTTACGCTACCGTCCTGGAAGCCAACATTGTTGTGGGCAAAGCAGTCCTCGTACTTAAAGCCGGAGAGCTCCTCGCAAAGCGCCTTGACCTCGGGCTTGACGTCGGCCATCTTGCCACCCTCCTTGACGCGGTGAATCTCGTCGCAAAGGATGTCGCACTGCTCCTTGTCGATCTTGATGCCGCGGGCAAGGACGGCCGCAAGCAGGAAGAAGCCGGCGCAGCCGATGATCATGTAGCCGCAGATATACAGAGGCACGGTAGCGGGCTGGGTCACGGCGTCGCTATTGCCGGCGGTCTGAATGAAGCCGGAGGCAGCAAGGACGATAGCCCACACGTTGACGGCGATAGCCTGGGCGATCTGCTGGCAGAGCTGCTGCGCGGAGCTGTAGATGCCCTCGCGACGACGCAGGGTGATGAGTTCATCGACATCGGGGATGTAGTTGAGCAGAACATCGGGCAGGTACTGGAAGCCGACGTAGAAGAACTTCCAGATGGCGAAGATGATGGGGTAGGCGATCATGGCGATGGCGACCGTGGAGGTGCCATTGATCTGACCAAAGGCGAAGTAGTTGTAGGCGATGATGCACGCAGCGCAACCGACGTTGGCCAGGTACCAAGACTTGTGGAAGCCCTTCTTGGCCATGAGAGCGACCCAGATGGCGGTGCAGACGATAGCGACGACCTTGCCAGGCATCTCCATCACGGACTCGTAGGACTTAGGAATCTGCAGGCAGTAGACGATAAAGAAGGACAGGCAGGCAGACCAGCAGGCAGCAGCGAGCTTCGTGGAGACCTGTGCGTACAGGACCTTGCGGAAGGACTTGTTGCGGAAGGTGGAGATTACGTCGATGAAGAACTTCTTGATACCCTCGCCGA
>CAVEDI010000208.1:0-2515 GCA_963614405.1 Oscillospiraceae bacterium
GGGTCGAACCCGTCGGGGCGCGGAGCTGAGGAAATGCGTGAGCATTTACCAGCGCAGCGCGCAAGGCGCAAAGCGCCGCAGCGGCCGCCTGCGCAGCAGGCTGACCCCCTGACGGCCCACCAAAGCATGTTAAGACGGTCAGCGAAAGTTGGCCGTCTTTTTTGTTGACCTCGCACGGGGTCGAACCCGTCGGGGCGCGGAGCTGAGTAATCTGCACCGTGATTCCCTTAGGGAAACACGGCTAAAGCCCCGTAGGCGTGTTCTCCTTAGGGGAATCATGCTTACGGGGCTCGATGCATGTTGAGAAGTTGTGATCAAGCTTAAAGTGAGAATCGATTTAGTCTGCTCGATAGTGCGAACCTAAGCTTTCAGTTCGCTTGCGCATGGCTTTGACCATTTCCTGTGCCAGCTGAATCTGCGATTGCAGGCGGGCGAGGGCTGCGACTTCGCTGTCCTGGGCTTTCTGTGTGCTCAAGGTCGTTGCCTCCGTCTTCAAGCCCTCAAGCTCGTGTAGTGCTTCGGATAGGCCTGTTTCGGTCCTGTTGATCATGCAAAAGGTGCTCATCGTGTGCCTAAGGCCGTGTGTCAGGCGTTCGGCATCTGTTGTGGCAATGCCGTACTGGGGGAGGGTGATATCCGCCTTCAGGGCTGTCTTAGGCTCTTTCTGCGCTGCAAGGGCTGCCGATGCGCCTGCGATGCACCCGAACACGATGCCGTTGGCACTTGATAAGCCACCAATGCGGTCGGCTCCGTGCATGCCGCCTGTCGCCTCGCCGCAAGCGTAGAGGCCCTCAACGCCCGTGTACGCGGTCTTATCGATCTTGATGCCGCCGTTAGCGGCGTGGGCATACATCGCAACGCGCATCTCGTCAGTCGGGGCGATGCCGTGCTCGTCTTGCAGCCAGGTGGCAAAGGTCTGCACAAACTCTGGGACATCGTCGCGGGGGAAGTCGTAGCGGAGTGCCAGGCCTTCGACACCTGCCTGATCGATGACGAGATCGATAGCGCGGGAGGCCAAGCGTGACGTGAAGGGACCATATCCAGAGCGCTGCTCGAGCAGGTCGTCCAGCTTGTCGTCGGCAATATCTACCGGCTGGTCTACATGCACGTAGCGCCAGGTTTTCTCGTTGAAGACCAAGTTACGCCTGGGCTCGATGAAGCCAGGCATCATCTGCATGAACTCTATATTAGTAAGTGTTGCGCCGTGCGCCAGTGCGATGGCCTGCGAGGAGCTGAGCACATCAGCCGACGTAAGGCTGCGCTCGAACAGGCCGCCTGTGCCACCGGCTGCGATGGTCGTGGCCTTGGCAGCAAAGGGCACGATTCGATTTTCGGTAAGGTCGTAGAGTACGGTTCCGGTTATTCTGCCGTTCGTGTCCTCAACAAGGTCGATAAGCTCATGGCGGGGGAGCAGGCGAATGCCGAGCGACTCGATCCAGGTCGTCAGAGCGTCCTCAAGGGGCTTGCGGGTGAGGCCGCGCCACATGCGCGTCTTGTGGTCAAAGCAGGGGATAAATTGCTTTTGTTGAGCACTCTTGGCGCTTTGCGGACGCTGGAGCTCAACGCCCAGGTCTTGCTCGAGCCATTCAATTGCTTGGGGAATGCCGTGGACAAACGTCTGGACAAGCTCGGGGTCGGCGACGCCGCCACCAACGGTCTGAATGGTGTCGATGAGGTCCTGTTCATCGTCTTCGTTAACGGGTCCGATAAGCCCCAGGCCCCAGGTTCCGGGGAAGAAGCTCGATCCACTCATAGTCTTGCCGGCGCTTGCCACAGCGACGGTTGCGCCCGTGCGTGCCGCTTCGATGGCGGCGCAAAGGCCCGCAATGCCAGATCCAATTACCAGTACATCAGTCGATTCCATCGGTTTCCTTTCTCGTCCGGCGCATTGTCGCACGGGTGATCGGCAATGGGGCCGCAAAGACTCGGCAAATCGGTAAAGGGCAAATATGGCAGGTGGGCGTCAGGTGGACTCGGCCACTTCGGTCGGCCCATTTGATAAGTTGCGGGGGAATACGGACTGTTTTGGCCTGTATGGATGCAATTCAGTCCGTATTTCACCGCAACTGATACATCGGACCTTCTAATAAGAGTAACCAATTTGGGACGGGACAAACAAAAAGAGCCGCTACCCGGGTGGGTAGCGGCTCCAAAGCTCAACTATATGAGCATCGCGCGGGCGCGATTAGGCCTTGAGGGCCTCCTCGACGGCGACAGCGCAGGCGACGGTGGCACCGACCATGGGGTTGTTGCCCATGCCGATGAGACCCATCATGTCGACGTGCGCAGGCACGGAGGAAGAACCAGCGAACTGGGCGTCGGAGTGCATACGGCCCATGGTGTCGGTCATGCCGTAAGAGGCAGGGCCGGCGCCCATGTTGTCCGGGTGCAGGGTACGGCCAGTGCCGCCACCAGAAGCGACGGAGAAGTACTTCTTGCCAGCCTCGAGGCGCTCCTTCTTGTAGGTGCCAGCGACGGGGTGCTGGAAGCGCGTGGGGTTGGTGGAGTTACAGGT
>CAVEDI010000209.1:0-3247 GCA_963614405.1 Oscillospiraceae bacterium
GGTACTCCGAAAAATCCTCGCCCGAAAGCGTGCCGCGATAATGGCCTTGGCCGGTGGGGCCCAGGCACTTGATTACAGCCTGACGGCAGCGCTCGCTCGAGGCGGCGTCGTTTTCGACCTTGTAGTTGGCGATGGTGTAGTCGGTGAGCTCTGCCTCGGCGCCCAAGGCGGCCGCGGTATGCTCCACGATGCGGCGCATGAGCTCCGGCATTTCCTCGTGGGTCGAATCGCCGTAGGTGCGCACTGTGCCGGCGAGGTAGGCCGTGCCGGCGATAACGTTGCGCGCGGTGCCGCCGTGCAGCTCGCCGACGGTGATGACGGCCGGCTCGTAGGGGCTGATTTCGCGCGAAACGATGGTTTGCAGGGCGTTGACGATCTCGGCGGCAACCATGACGGCGTCGTGACCTCGCTGGGGCATGGCGCCATGGCACGAGGTGCCGCGGACGTCGATGCGGAACCAGTCGGTATTGGCCATGCGCGGACCGGGCTCGCAGCTCACGGTGCCGGCGTCGACCTCACTCCAAATGTGCGCGGCGTAGGCGCCATCGACGCCGTCGAGCACACCCGTGCCGATCATGAGCTGGGCGCCCTGGCCGTTTTCCTCGCTGGGCTGGAATACGATGCGGACCTCGCCGTGGATGTCGTCGGTCATATGGCGCAGGATTTGCAGCGTTCCGAGCATCATGGCGATATGGCAGTCGTGGCCGCAGGCGTGCATGCAGCCCTCGTTGACGCTGGCGAACTCCTCGCCGGTCTGCTCGGTGACGGGCAGGGCGTCGATATCGGCACGCAGCAGGATGCGGCGGCGTGGCGTGCCGTCCTCGCGGTAGGCATCCGGCGCGGTACCGCGAAGCGTTGCCACCAAGCCGGTCTTGAGCGGACGCTCGTAGGGGATATTCATGGCGTCGAGCTGGTTGGCGATGTCGGAGGTCGTGCGCTCCTCGGCAAGGCTCAGCTCCGGGTGCTTATGGAAGTGCCGGCGCTGCTTGATGATATATGGTTCAAACTCGGTAGCGATATCTTTGATGGCTGCGGTGACGTCGTCAGCCGCGCGAGCCTCGGTCGCCGCCATAATCTGCTGTGCCTTGGTCTTCGTCATGGTCGATTTGCTCCTTGCTGGGTTGATCGCAAAATCGTACAGGCTCTCTCCAGTATGCCACCTGCCGCTAGGGCTGGTAAAGTTGCCGTTTGCCGCTTGGGGTTTTGTTACAAGGGCGGGGGAGTACACTCGGGGGTGTTGAATTTCCTGCCAGAGATGGGGATGCCCATGCAACATATCGATCGGATTATCCGCTCCAAGAACGTCTTTACCGCGCAAGACGGCATCGATATCGCCCGCGAGCTGGCGATTGCCATCGCAGGCGACCGTATCGTCGCAGTCGGTGCGCCCGATGACGTGATTGCCGCCGCGCCTGCCGCCACGCCGGTTATCGACTACGGCGAGCAGTTTGTCTGCCCCGGTTTCCATGACGCTCATCTGCACTTCTTCCATACCTCGGTCGGTTCCTCGCCGTACATGCTCATGGATATGGGCACGTCCGAGGCGGCGCTGGTGCAACATGCGCTCGAGTTTTCCCAGGATCTGCCTAGTGACGCTTGGGTTGTGACGCAGGGCTGGCGCGATTACCGTTGGGATCCGCCCGAGCATCCTACCAAGGCGTCGCTCGATGCGGCATTCCCCGATCGTCCCTGCGTTATGTATTCGGGCGACGGGCACACGCTTTGGCTCAACAGCCGCGCACTCGAGGCGCTCGGCGTCACGCGCGACAGCGAGCCGCCAGCGGGCGGCAGTTACGACAAGGATGCAAACGACGAACTCACGGGCATTGCTCACGAGGCGGCTGCCATGCAGCTGCTACCGCGCTGCCTTGAGTGGCTGGGGGAGGATCGCATCGCAAGCGCTTACGCCGATCAAATGAGGCGTATGGCCGAGCAGGGCATCACCTCGATCTGCGATATGTCGCTCATGCCCATGCCGGGCTGCGATTTTATCCGCGACGACGTCTACGACAAACTGCAGGCAGCCGGCAAGCTGGGCATCCGAGCCCATCTGTTCCCCACGCTGCTGGATGACCAGTCGCGCTTGGAAGAGCTGCAGACCCGCTACGCGAACAACGCGCTGCTCTCGGCGCCTGGTTTTAAGCAGTTTTTCGACGGCGTGTCGAGCGAACACACGGCCTATCTCACCGAGCCCTATACCAACCCGCGCTTCCCGGGCGACCAGGGCCGTTTGACAGTTCCTGCCGAGCGCATGCGTAAGCTGGTTCTGGCGGCCGCGGAGCGCGGCCATACCGTGCGCATCCACGTCATCGGCGACGGCGCCATCCATGCCGCGCTCGATATCTTTGAGGAGGCCGCCGAACTGTACGGCCTGCCCCAGCACGGTCATAACACGCTCGAGCATCTGGAGAACCTCTTGCCCGAGGACATCGACCGCCTGCGCAAGCTTAACGTGGTTGCTTCGAGCCAGCCTTGCCACATTACACTCGACCCGGGCGGCCCCGAGCGCGACCTGGGCCTGGAGCGCAGCCGCATCATGTGGCCGTTTGCGACCTATAGGCAGCGCGGCATTCGCCAAGCCTTCGGTACCGACAGCCCTATCACGCCCGTTACCAGCATGAACGTGCTCTACACGGCTATCACGCGCCAGGACCCCAAAAGCCACTGGCCCGAGGGCGGCTGGTTGCCGAGCGAGCGTATCGATGCGGCAACAGCTCTGCGCAACTACACCCTGGGCAGCGCCTACGCGGCAGGCGACGAGCAAAACCTCGGCAGCTTGGAGCCCGGCAAGTATGCCGACCTGGTAGTCCTGGACCAAAACCCCCTCACCATCGACCCCCAAGAGCTCCAGGCCACCAAGGTTCAGGCGACCTACCTGGCAGGCAACTTGATTTACGAGCGCTAATATTCATGTCGTACCGTTAAACGCGGCTCGCGCAGCCTATTTTGGGATGGCGCTCGAGCCGCGTTTGCGTTTTGGTGGGGATCCGCCATGAGCGTCCCTGCTCTGTTGGATTTGGGCGCGGGGCGGAGGTGCTGCTGCCCCGCGCTCAATTTGAATACCAGCAATGCTATCTCTTGGTGTTTTGCATACTTCCCATTACAGATTGCATAAAAAGGCTGGGATGTCCTTCCTGATCCTGATGTACCCCCGCCCGTGCCGTGCAAAAAACGGAGTATTCAGCACCGCGAGCTCTGCCGGTGCCGCTGCGGCTGAGTAACGTTGCGGAGATTGACGTCATTTTGG
>CAVEDI010000210.1:0-2081 GCA_963614405.1 Oscillospiraceae bacterium
GGATGACCGGCAGGGGCAGGAAGATGATGCCCATGATGGGGTCGAGCGGCGGCTCAATACCCATGGCGCGCGCCTTGACCATAAAGTCATCGTGCTGCGCGGCAACGTCCTCGGCCGTGCCCTCGCTCATCAGGCCACCGAGCGCCAGCGGAATGCGCGCCACGACCTCGCCGTTGCGCACCAGCACGTGGCCGCCCTGGCCCACGGCCTCAACGGCAGTCATCATATCGGCAGCGTTGTCGCCCACCACGCACACGTTGTGCGAGTCGTGGCCGATCGTGGAGGCAATGGCACCACCGGTGATGGTAAAGCCACGCACCCAGCCGCGACCGATATGCTTGCCAACCAGGCCCAGGCCAGCGGGGCCGTCGCCGTCGACGCCCTCGGCCTGCAGCGACACGCCGCGGCCATGGCGCTCGATAAGCATAATGCGACGCAAGTCCTCGGCGCTCTCGGGGCGGGCCATACCCGTGATAGCCATACCCGGGATAACATCGATAACGGCCTCGCCCGGCTTAAAGGCATAATCGAATACGTCGAGCGAAAGCTTCGGCAGCTTAACGGAAGCACGCAGCTCATCGGCAAGAGAGGCGACATCGGCCGTCTCGGGTGCGACCTCGCCCACAAAGGTGCCATCCTGCGCCACCAGAGCACCGGCGGCATATACGCGATGCGGAGCCTTGGCAAACGTCAGGTCATCAAGCAACAGCAGGTCGGCGCGCTTGCCCGGGGCGATTGCGCCGCGGAGCTCGTGCGGGTCGCGGCAGCCGTGGTCCAGGCCAAATGCCTCAGCCGTGGAAAGGGACGCCATGGAGATGGCGACCACCGGGTCGACGCCGACCTCGATGGCCACGCGGCAGGCATTGTCGATCATGCCGGTCGAAAGAGCATCGGAGGGAGCGCGGTCGTCGGTCGCAAAGCAGCAGCGGCGGGCGCGCGCGGGATTTTCCAGCAGCATCGGCGATAGATTGGCCAGGTCATGGCTGCACGTGCCTTCACGCAGCATCACATACATGCCGCGAGATAGCTTGTCGAGTGCCTCCTCGGGAATCGTCGACTCGTGGTCGGCGATAATGCCCGCTGCGGCATAGGCATTGAGGTCCTTACCGGCAACGAGCGGCGCGTGGCCGTCAACCTGCTTGGACGGCGTCTGGTTGGCAGCATCGATGCGAGCACAGGTCTCGGGGTCGGCCATAAAGACGCCCGGCAGGTTCATCATTTCGCCCAGACCAAAGACATCGCCTGGATGCTCGGCAAAAAACGCCTGCATATCGGCAGCCGAAATAACGGCACCGGCCTGCTCGTCGGGCAGCGCGGGCACGCACGAAGGCATCATGTACTTGATGGAGATGGGCGCGCGGCGACCATCCTCGATCATAAAGCGCAAGCCGTCGAGACCGGCAACATTGGCAATCTCGTGGCTGTCGGCAATGGCGGTGGTAGTACCGCGCGTCGCGGCCATGCGAGCATACTCGGCGGGACGGATGTTCGAAGACTCGATATGCAGATGCCCGTCAATAAAACCGGGAGCGAGATAGCGACCCTGGCAGTCGATGACCTCAGTTGCCTCATAGGTGCCAGCGGCATCGTCGCGACCATCGTAGAGCACGCCGACGATCACACCGTCCTTGACGGCAACGCTACCGGGCGCCACGCGCTGGCCATACACGTCGACAATCTGTGCATTGGTAAACAGCGTGTCGACGGGCACGCGCCCCTCGGCAGCATCGATCACAGTCCTCATGACCTCAACGGACATACATACTCCTTTAACCGTAGAAAAAAGCTGCGGAGCGGACAGACCTTCACCGCAGCAAACCAATAGCCATTGTATGCCCAAACGATGGGTCAACAATACGCCTCTCCGCTTAACGGCACACGCCGCTTGACGCAATGGGGACAGGTTGCTTTGCACCAATGACAAGGAGTGTCCCAAAGTGCCGGCACAAAAGGAACGTCCCCAAGTGCCAACCACGGCAGCGCCGATATTAAAACGCCGATGTTTTGGCAATGACAGCGAGCGGGCCGCATTTGAGACAAGGTGACGTGAAACGAAAGGGCGCTGACCTTCTGGTCGCGCC
>CAVEDI010000211.1:0-8425 GCA_963614405.1 Oscillospiraceae bacterium
ACATCTTCCGCTTCTCCCAGGCGGGTTCCGAGGTTTCCGCACTGCTGGGCCGTATGCCCTCCGCCGTTGGTTACCAGCCCACGCTGGCAACCGAGATGGGCGACCTCCAGGAGCGCATTACCTCGACCAAGACGGGCTCCATTACCTCCGTCCAGGCTGTCTACGTCCCCGCCGACGACCTGACCGACCCGGCGCCTGCCACGACGTTTACGCACCTCGATGCCACCACGGTTCTTTCGCGTAGCATTTCGTCGCTCGGCCTGTTCCCGGCTATCGACCCGCTCGCGTCTTCCTCCGACGCTCTCGATCCCTCGATCGTCGGCGAGGAGCACTACCGTGTCGCTGTCAAGGTCCAGGAGCTCCTGCAGGAGTACTCCGACCTTCAGGACATCATCGCCATTCTGGGTATGGACGAGCTGTCTGAGGAGCAGCGCCTTACGGTCAACCGTGCCCGTAAGATTCAGCAGTTCCTCTCGCAGTCCTTCCACGTCGCCGAGAAGTTCACCGGCAACCCCGGTGTCTACGTCCGCGTCGAGGATACCGTCCGCTCTTTTGCCGAGATTGTCGACGGCAAGGCCGATGACCTGCCCGAGCAGGCTTTCCGCTATGCTTCCACGATTGAGGACGTGCGCGAGCGCGCCCGCAAGATGGGGGAGAAGTAGGTTATGCGTATCCGCATCGTGTGCCCCGTGAGCTGCGCCTATGAGGGCGACGCTGCGTTTGTGTCGATTCCGTCCACGGATGGCGAGTTTGGCGTTCTGCCTGCTCACTCCAGCGAGATCTGCACGATCGACCGCGGTTACGTTCGCGTTTCCGATAAGGCCATGGGCACTGTCGACCACACGTTTGCCGTGGCCGGCGGCTATGCCCAGGTTGCGGACGATGTCGTGACCGTTCTCGCCGAGCGCGCTTGCGATTTGGCGACCGTCGATGCCGACAAGCTTAAAGCTGATATTCAAGGTTTTGAAGAGAAGCTGGGTAATTTGTCGGAGGATGATGCACGCCGCGCCTACCTCTATAATGAAATCGCATGGTGTAAGCTCAAGCTTGCCCAATAGTCAAACGATTTAGCGTTCGACCATTTGCGAACACATCATGCCCGGGATGGCCCAGCCACCCCGGGCATGCTTTTTGAAAGGGTAGACCTTGGATATTATCCGCGTTGAGGGTGGCCACGCCATCGGAGGCTCCGTGCCCGTTTCGGGCGCCAAGAACTCCGCGCTCAAACTCATGGCGGCAACGCTTCTGGCGCCGGGCAAGACGACGCTGCAGAACGTGCCCGATATTTCCGATGTCCACGTGATGGGCAAGGTGCTCAAAGGCATGGGCGCTACGATCGATGTTCTCGACGAGCACACGCTCGAGATTGATACCTCTCAGGTCGATTCATGGGAGGCCCCCTACGAGCTCGTTGCCAAGATGCGCGCTTCCACCGCCGTCATGGGACCCCTGCTGGGCCGCTTCCATCGCGCCAAAATTGCCATGCCGGGCGGCTGCAACCTGGGTGCTCGCAAGATCGATATGCACATTCTTGGTCTTGAGGCCCTGGGCGTTGAGTTCGATACCGCCCACGGTTACATCAACGCTAATGCGCCCCAAGGTCTGCGCGGTACCACCGTCACGCTCGAGTTCGCCAGCGTCGGTGCGACCGAGAACCTCATCATGGCCTCTGTGCGCGCACAGGGCACCACGGTTATCGATAATGCCGCCCGCGAGCCCGAGATCGTCGATCTCGCTAACATGCTCAACGAGATGGGCGCCAAGATTGTTGGCGCCGGTACGCCCGTCGTGACTATCGAAGGCGTGGAAGAGCTCCATCCCGTTACCCATCGCGTGGTGGGCGACCGCATCGAGGCCGGTACCTTTATCGTTGCCGGTGCGTTGATGGCCGACGATCGCGGTGTCGACGTCACGGGTTTTTGCCCCATTCACTTGGGCATGGTGCTCAAGAAGATGGAGCTCATGGGTATCGACTGCGAGCGCGTCGAAGATGGCGTCCATGTGAACCGTGCCGAGCGTATCAAGCCGGTCGACATCCAGACGCTTCCGTTCCCCGGTTTCCCGACCGACATGCAGGCGCAGATTATGGTGCTCTCCGCCCTTGCCGACGGCAGTTCCGTTATTACCGAAAACATCTTCGAGAATCGCTTTATGTTTGCCTCTGAGCTGGTGCGCATGGGTGCCGACATTCGTATCGAGAGCCATCACGCCATGATTCATGGCGTCAAGGGCTTCTCGGGTGCACAGGTTACCTCGCCCGATCTGCGTGGCGGAGCGGCCCTCGTCGTAGCGGGCTTGATCGCCGACGGGACGACCGAGGTTTCGGCCATCCATCACATCAAGCGCGGCTACGAGCAGTTTGTCGAAAAGCTGCAGGCGCTCGGCGCGCATGTCGAGCATGCTACCGTCCCCGATCCCGTCATCTACTAATACAGGTTGCCTATGTTTAATAAAAAGCCCCTCGCGGATACCACCGCCCGAAGACCCTCAACTGGCGCGCAGGCCAAGATCTACAGTCGCGATAACGTGGCTCGCTATTCCGAGCGCGCTCGTCAACGTCGTCGTAGCCACACGATTCGTCACGTCGCGCTCATTGTCGTGCTTGGCGTGCTGCTGAGTGCCACTACCGCTGCCGGCCTGTGGTTTGCCACCATTATGGGCAAGCTCGGCGATTCTAATGTCATTACCGACAATCTGCGTCGGGTTCTGGTTGACACCGATGAGGCAAAGGATCCGTTCTACGTGCTGCTTCTTGGCACCGACGGCCGTCCGGGCGAGGATACGTATCGTGCCGACTCGATTATCCTGGCACGCATCGACCCCACGCAAAAGCAGGCGACGCTCATTTCCGTTCCGCGCGACACCAAGGTCGAGTACAAGGGCGAGACCATGAAGATCAACGCCTGCCATACCGTTGGCGGCGCCGAGGCCATGGTCGAGGCGGTCAACGAGCTGTGTGGTGTTCAGATTTCCCACTATGCCGAGGTCAGCTTCGACGGTATGCAGGCGCTGATTGATTCGGTTGGCGGTATCGACATTAACGCAACCGATGATGTTGACGACCCCGAGCACCTGGATATTAAGATTACCGCTGGCCAGCAGCATATGGACGGTGCCACCGCCCTTACCTATGCCCGCTGCCGCTACACCTATGCCGACGGCGATTACACGCGCATGCGCCACCAGCGTCAGGTGCTTGGCGCCCTTGCCAACCAGATTCTCAATAACTTCGATGCCACGAAGATCTTTGGCCTGGTTAATTCGCTGTCCGATATGCTCGTAACCGATATGAGCGTTCAGGATATCGTGGCTACGGTCAACGCCATGCGCGGTATGGATGTCGACGGTATCTACTCGGCCAACCTGCCCTCGTACGCCGACGACAGCACCATGATCGACGGTGTGAGCTACGTCTTTGTCTACGAGGACGAGCTCAAGGAAATGATGGAGCGCGTCGATGCCGGCAAGGATCCCAAGGGTCCCAACACCATGGGTCTTTCCGACGGTTCCAGTTCTACGATCGGCGACCTGAACAACAACACGTCTGACGACTACGCAAACGGTACCGCAACTTCATCGGTCAGCTCTGACGATTCCGATGACTCAAGCGATTCAAGCGATTCAAGCGATTCAAGCGATTCGGACTACTACGAAGAGCCCACCGGTGACGGCAACGGCTACGAAGCCAACTACTAGAGTTACGCGGTTTTACCAAACCGCGTAACCAGTTGACGCTGCAAACCCGCCAGAGCGGCAATCTGCCTTTCAACTTCGGCGGCATGATCAAAAGATCAATGCCACCTCGTTTCAAGGCACCTTGCTCGCTCTGGCGGGATTTCGCTGTCGGTGCCAAAACATCGGCGTAACACTTGGCACATGGGTAGTTGGCACTTGGGGACGTTCCTTTTGTGCCGGCAGTTTGGGACACTCCTTGCGTTAAGAGGCTGGCGTGCGTCAACCTGTTCTCATTGCAGCAAAAAAATCGCCCCGTTCTCGGTTGAGGACGGGGCGATTCGTCTTTTGGACTTATGCAGCCAGGCTTATGCAAAGCGGGCGACGAGCTCCTGCAGGACGTCGGTCATCTTGACGAGCGAACTGACCGGGACGAACTCGTTGACGCCGTGGTAGCAATAGCCGCCGGTGGAAAGGTTGGGGCAGGGCAGACCGCGGAACGACAGCTGGGCGCCGTCGGTGCCGCCGCGAATCGGCAGCACTTGGGGCTCAACGCCGCAGGCAAGGTAGGCTTCCTTGGCAACATCAATAAGCTCGGGATAGTCACGAACGATCTCGGCCATATTTCGATACTGCTGCTTAATCTCGACCGTCACGCGCTCCTCACCCAGACGCTGGTTGAGCATCGAGGCGGCGGCATCAACAAGGTCGAGTTTCTGCTGGAACTTGGCGGCGTCATGGTCGCGGACGATATAGCGCGCTGTGGCGTGATCGACGGTCGCAGATACACCCTCAAGGTGATAAAAGCCCTCGTAGCCTTCCGTATACTCCGGGCGCTGCACGTAGGGGAGCAACGCGTTGAAGTCACAGAACAGATTGCCTGCGTTGACCATACGGCCCTTAGCGTCGCCCGGGTGGATGGACTGGCCCTCAAAGCGGACGGTCGCCTCGGCGGCGTTAAAGCACTCCCACTCCAGCTCGCCGATGGGGCCGCCGTCGACCGTGTAGGCGTACTTGCAGCCAAAGGTATCGATATCCAACAGCTCGGCTCCGTGGCCGATCTCCTCGTCAGGGCAGAAGCAAATGCCGAGTGCGGGATGGGGCAGAGAAGGGTCCTGAGCGATACGCGCGACAAGCGACATGATCTCGGCGACGCCTGCCTTGTCGTCCGCGCCCAGCAGCGTGGTGCCATCGCTGCAGACCAGGTCCTCACCCGCGAGGTCATTCAGGGCGGGAAGCTTGGCGGTACTCATGGCAACGGGCTTACCGTCAACCGTGCCGCAGACCAGGTCGCCGCCTTCGTAGTGTACGATGTGCGGCTTCACGCCGGCGCCCGGTGCAACTTCGGTGGTGTCGAGATGGGCGATCAGGCCCAGGGCGGGCTTGTCCTCAGCGCCCGCACTTGCGGGGATATGCGCGCAGACATAGGCGTGCTCGGTCACGTGGGCATCTTCCGCACCAAGCTCGCGCAGCTCTTCAGCCAGCACGTTGGCAAGGTCAAACTGAACGGCGCTCGAGGGTACCTGGTCGCAGTTTGCATCCTCGGACTGCGTGTTGATCTGGACGTAGCGCAAAAAGCGTTCGAGGACATCGGGGCTCGTGGTGGTGTTTTCCATAAAGACCGCTCCAATCTTGGTCGTCGTGTGCAACAAGAACTCTAGCACGGTATGCCACGGCATACCACGACGCTTGGATGGGGTAGAATCAGCCATTGAATGCAGAAGGGACGGAAGATCATGGATACGACAAATAGCTCGCGCGAACTACATCTGACGGTGGCGAACGAAGACTACTTGGAGTGCATGGTTCGCATTGAAAGCGAAGGGGGGGAAACCAACGGCGTGCGATCGGTCGACATCGCGCAGCGCCTTGGCGTCTCCAAGGCATCGGTCAATAAAGCGGTTTCGGCGCTCAAGGCATCCGAGCTTGTCGAGCAATCGCACTACGGCAAGGTAATCCTGACCGATCGCGGTCGCGAGGTTGGCACGGCTATCTGGTACCGTCATCGCCTCATCCGCACGTTTTTGGTTCAGGAGCTCGGTGTCGAATTTGAGCGAGCCGATTCCGAGGCCTGCATGATGGAGCATGCGCTATCCGAGGACACGATGAGCCGCTGGCTCGCCTATCTCGAAAAGCAGGGAATCAGCGTCGAGGAATAGCGGGATATATATGGATACGAGTTATTACAACCGCTTTGGTGCCGAGGAACTTACGCGCCGCTTGTCGAGCGAGACCTTGTTGGCGCAGGGCCCCATGGGCAGTGTTCTGTTGAGTGAGTACGATGCCGCCGACATTCCACCGGCGTTTTGGAATCTGGCAGAGCCGCAGACCGTTTCTCGTATCCATCGCTTGTATGTCGCCGCCGGCGCGCAGGTGCTCATTACCAACACCTTTCAGGCATCGAGCTATGCCCTCAAGCACGACCAGATTGCGCCGTCCGTGGCGGAGGTCAATCGCGGGGCCGTCGACGATGCCCGCCAGGCGCACCCTCAGCTGCTGCTAGGCTCGATGGGCCCGATCGGTATTGAGTGGTTTGCCGAGGACTCTGCCGAGTATCGTGAAATCCGAGGCATTGCGCGCGAACAGGCGCACGCCTTGCTCAACGCCGGCGTTGACGGTCTGCTGATCGAGACGGTGACGTCTATCCGTAATTTGCAGCCCATGCTTGCCGGCGCCCGAGATGCCGCCGATGGCATGCCTGTTCTGGTGAGTTTTGTCGTTGACGATAAAGGCGACCTGTTGGGCGATGGCCTCAACATCGAGGCAGCCGTTTTGTACGCCGAAAAACACGGCGCAAATTCGGTTGGTGTTAATTGCTGTTCGCTTGCGGCCGCGAACGCGGCGGTGCCCAGGATGGTTGCATCGGCGACTACTCCCGTCACGGTGCGTCCCAACGTAGGCGATCCGGTCCAGACTCAGGATGGCCCCGTATGGCACGAGAACCCCGAAGCTTTCGCGCGCGCATGCATCGAATGGAGACATGCCGGTGCCGCAATGGTGGGCAGTTGCTGTGGAACCACGGCAATCACTACGGCCGCGATGGCCGAGGCGCTCGATATATAAAGGGCAAACCGCTCCATACGGGGCGGTTTTTTTTATTGCTTGCATGTCCTCGGCAGCATTTGCCCAAATGGTGAATGCTGGTGCCGGCAGGTTGCCGAGTGCATGTTGCGGGTATACCCCATGCGTACCATGATCCAAACACTGTGAGGTGTCTGCGCGTGTGCGCGATAATTCATTTTGGAACTGACGGTTGGCGCGCTCGCGTCGATGAGGACTTCACTGCCGATAACGTTGCCCGTATCGCCGATGCCGTCGGCGAGTTGTGGCAAAAGACCAATCCGGGCAAAACGGTATATATAGGGTTCGACACCCGGCCCCTGGCGCGCGAGTTCGCTGAGCTTGCGGCGGGCGTGCTAGCAGCGCACGGGCTAGACGCCGTGCTCGCTTCGCGACCTGTCCCGACCCCTGCCCTTACGTGGGCGGCGGCTTATGACGGTGAAGCGTGCGGCGCGCTCATGGTGACGGGGTCCCATCATCCGCAGGGCTATCTGTGCCTCAAGATTCGCATGGGTGACGGCTCGACCGCCAACCAGGATGTCATCGAAGAGCTCGAAGAGACTATGGCTCCCGAGCCAATGGGGATCGAGGGGCAATATCGCACCGCGGATATCATTCCTGACTATATGCAGGCGGTGGCATCGTTTGTCGATGCCGAAGCCATCCGCGCCGCGCACTTGCGCGTGGTTGTCGATCCCATGGGCGGCGCAGCCCAGGGCTATCTAGCCGACTTGCTGCGCGAGCTTGGCGTTGAGGTGCACGAGATTCACGCCGGGCAGGCGTCTGACCAAGAAGATATCTGCCCCGACCCCGTTGAACCGTGGGTGGACGCTTGCGAGCGCACGGTTATCGAGGACGGAGCTTGCGCTGGCCTGGTGACCGACGGCGACGCCGACCGTATCGGCGCGGTTGACGAGCGCGGCAGATATATACATCCGCATCAGATCATGGCGCTCGTTTTGGGCGACTTGGTTCAATTTCGTAATTTGGAGGGGCGCGTCGTCGTCAATCTTTCATGCTCGACGCTCGTGCGTCGCATTGCCGAGGCGCTTGGCTGCCGCGTGACCGTCAAACCAGTCGGTTTCAAATATATAGCGGCGGAGATGAAGAAGGGCGGCGTCCTCATGGGCGGCGAAGAAGCCGGTGGTATCGGCATCGCCGCGCATATGCCCGAGCGCGATGGAATCCTCGCCTGTCTGATTCTGTGTGAGCTTATGGCAAAGACGGACGCGCCTTTGGGCGTTCTGGTCGACCAACTCGAGGACAGTTTTGGTAAGACGAGTTACGGTCGACGCGACTTGCGCCTTGAGGCCGAAGATGCCGAAACGTTACGAACCCTGCTGCCGGGCGTAAACCCCAAGTCGATTTGTGGCAAGGTGCCGCAAAACGTTAGTCATATGGACGGCTTGCGTCTGTCATTCGAGGATGACACGTGGCTGCTGGTCCGTCCTAGCGGGACCGAACCAGTGGTGCGCGTCTACGCCGAGGGGTTCTCAGTGGAAGAACGTGATGAGTTGCTCGATGCTGGCTGTGCTTTAGCTAGGGGGACGTATCCGCTTTAACCATGAGACTGCCTTATATAAAGAGATGCTCGGCGAGCGGTAGTTGACGGCTGGCAAACGTTAGTCGGATCACAAGATGTGTAGGAAATGTGTACGCCCAGATTCCCGCCCCCGGGGCCCCTCCGGTCTGG
>CAVEDI010000212.1:0-4490 GCA_963614405.1 Oscillospiraceae bacterium
CATGGAGCACAGCGCGCCGACGTTGGCCGCCGTCATACGCACGAGGCGTGCCAGACGCGGATCCCCGGCAACAGTCAGCGTAATAGGGCAGGTTGCTTCGCTACTCATCGCAGGACTCCTCGGAGGTCTCGGCGGGCGTATAGGTGTAATACTGAGCAGGCTTGGCTGCGGGCTTCTGTGCCGCATCCGCACCATCGGCGGCCTCGTCCTCAGCCTCACCAATCAGAACGCGCTCGGTAGGCTGCTCGGCCACGGCGGCGGCAGCGGCGAGCTTGCGATCGGCGTCGGCTGCAGGAACCTTCACCTTATTGAAGAGCTTCTGCACGGCGCCAGCAGCAGAATCAGTCACGCTCGACACAGCGTTGCTTGCCTCGGCCACGCTACCCGTGACCTCGGAAATGTCGCGAACCACGGCTTCGACCTCTACAAGATTGGAGGTAAGGGCGTCAACCGCGGTCTTGCTCGACTTGAGCAGCGGCTCCACCTGGGCAAGTGCCGGCGTAAGCTCATCGACGGCGCCATCGAGCTTTGCCACCACAGGCTGAGCCTCGGCGATGGTGTTATTGAGAACGCTTACGGTCTTATCGAGCGAATCAACGGCGTTGCGGGTCTTGCGCAAGGTAAGCGCGAGCTCAACGATAGCCCACACACCGGCAATGGCAAGCACCAGCAGGGCGATTTGAATGGGACTCATACAAGCCTCCCGAAAGAATCGAAATACAGACGACTTTCATGGTACCCCAAAGAAGGGGAAGATACCCAAAGGGAATGTGCGAGGTCCAAGGACCTACCTGGGCGCGTTACCGCTACGGTCGCGTTCGCTTTGCTCAACACGCCACTCTTCCCAGCCGCGGCCCGCAGGCTGCCAAAACGCACCGCGCTCCAGCCCCTCGGGCAAATAGCGCTGATCGACCCAGCCTTCGGGATAATCATGCGGATACTTATACACACCGTATTCGTCGCTGCCCGAGCGATGACGATCGCGCAGATAACTCGGCACCTCGCGAAGCCCACTTGAATGGATATCGGCCAGCGCCGCATCGATCGAGGCCTCACACGCGTTGGATTTAGGCGCCAAGCACACATACAGAGCGGCCTGAGCAAGGTTAATGCGGCACTCGGGATACCCAATGACCTCGGCAGACTTAAACGCGGCATGCGCCACCAAAAGCGCCTGCGGGTCGGCGTTGCCAACATCCTCAGAAGCGTGAATCATAATACGGCGAGCGATAAACTTGGGATCCTCCCCCGCATCAATCATGCGCGCGAGCCAATAGATCGTGGCATCGGGGTCGCTGCCGCGCATGGACTTGATGAACGCACTGATGATGTCGTAGTGCATGTCGCCGTTTTTGTCGTACGAAAAGCCACGGCGCGGGTTGGCAATCTTCACGTCGTCAACAGTGATGGTATAGCGCTCCCCCGCCGCCGGCGCTGGCGTTCCCTCAGTGTCGGGACGCGTTACGGCAATCTCACTCGCAAGCTCGAGCGTCGTGAGCGCTGAGCGAGCATCACCCGCTGCCAGCGTACAGATGGTCTTAACCGTATCCTCATCGGCCGAGAACTTGCCGTTCAAACCCTGCGGAGCCTCGAGCGCACGCTCAATGAGTGTGGCTATATCCTCGTCTTTAAGATGCTCAAGCTCCACCACGCGACCGCGCGAGAGCAACGCCGAGTTGACCTCGAAGTACGGATTCTCCGTCGTGGCGCCAATCATTATGACGGTACGGTTCTCAACTGCATGCAGCAGGGCATCCTGCTGCGACTTGGAGAAGCGGTGAATCTCATCGATGAAAAGAATGGTGCGGCGGTCGTAGGTATTCAGGCGCGTCTTGGCCTCGTCAATCACGCGACGAAGGTCCTTTACGGTGCCCGTCACGGCGCTGACCTCGACAAACTCGCTCTTAGTATGGTTGGCGATAATGTGGGCCAGCGTCGTCTTGCCCGTACCGGCCGGCCCGTACAGAATCACACTCGACAGTACGTCATGCTCAATCGCGGCACGTAACCACGAGCCCTTACCGACGGCCTTTTGCTGGCCCACATACTCGTCGAGTGAATTGGGCCGCATGCGCACCGCAAGAGGCGCATTCTGAAAGGAACGCTCACGCGTCGAAGCAGAAAAAAGGTCGTCCATAACCATCCCGTGCGTCAATCAAAACGTTTTCCACTAACAGTATACCGAATTAATACGAACTACCGTTCGTTAATATAGGTACGGTGCGGAAACTTCAATCCCGGGAACAGCTTGCTCGTGAGCTCGCAGAAATAACCGTCCGTCATGCTAGCAATATAATCCACGACCGCCTGGTCCTTATCGTCCTGCCATGCATAGGTGCGATCGTAGTAGGAAAGCTGCTGCTCAATGCGAGAAATATGGTGCTTAAAGATATACGAGGACTCGTCGCCTTCGTTTATATCCTGCAGGCAACGGTCGTAGAGCTTTTCGAAAGCCTCGCGCAGCTCCGCTTCGGAGTCGCCCTCGATACCGCCCTTGCTATAGATCTTCTCGTAGTTCTCGCGCTTGGCCCGACGGATTTCCTCAAACAGGTCCTCGCTCATCTCGATGTGCGGCTTGCCATAGCTGTGTTCAACGATATCGATGGAGGCATGCGTGAGGATCCAGCTGTTGTATGCTCCGCCCCGACCGTCATCAAAAGCTTCGGGTGACAGCAGGCCCGCCGCAATGGCGTCTTGGCGATCGCGTCCAACGTAGGCAAGGATATCCGAGATGCGGACCACGCAGCCTTCGAGCGTCATGGGACGCAGGTGCTCAATTGCGCTATAACCTGTGGCAATGCAGTCCTCAACCGTCTGATCAAACTGTTCAAAGGAGCTCATGTCCGAGAGCTCAAAGACGCGCTGTTCGTACTCGCCGTTATGGCACAGCACGCCGTCGAGCGTCTGGAGCGACACGTTGCGGCCGTACAGCGCGTCGAGCACGCGGACCGACTGCACGTTATGGAAAAAATAACGACCCGTGCGCTCGTGATAGATATCGTTGAGGAATCGCTCACCGGCGTGGCCGAAGGGTGTATGGCCCAAGTCGTGGCCCAAACCAATCGCTTCGATCAAATCGCAGTTGAGCCCCAGGGCGCAACCGATATCACGTGCGATGCGCGAAACAAGTTGCACGTGCAGGCCGCGACGCGACAGATCATCGTTGCTGCGAAAGCTGAAAACCTGAGTTTTGCCGGCGTATCGGGCGTACGCAGGCAGATGGAGAATCTTTTCGGCATCGCGCATAAAGGCCGGACGCATGAGCGTGCCTTGGTCTGCGGCTCGATCAACACGGCGGATGACCTGACCATCGTTGCATCGATAAGGGTTAACGACACCCGAGGCACGGTCGGCAGCGATACGCTCGACCAGCTCGGGCGACAACGCCGAGGGAATGCGATCCATACGCGCCTTGATGGCGGCTGTCTGTTGATTGATTGCCATGGCATGCTCCTTAAAAAGGGCGCGCAACGATTACAGCGTACTACCCACGACCTCGATTATGGCAAATATCGGCACCAAAAACGGCAGCAATGGCAAGGAGCGCGATTTTGTGATGAGGCAGGCGACAGCAAGGGCAAGGAGCGAGACAGCAAACGCAACGATGCCACCCAGAGGGTCGAGGATGCAAAGGGCAAAGAGCGCCTTGGCGTCCCCCATGCCAATGCCGGGAGCGTGGCGAATACGACGCCAGAGCGACTCAGTAAGCACAAGGGCAAGGTAGACGATGACCGCAAGACCGGCGTGCTCAAGCGCCGTGTTAATGCCCCTGTCGAGCCAAACGCCTGCAAACGCCGCCACGGCACACGCGCCGGCAAGTTCATTGGGAAACCGCCGCTCACGGGCATCAATCGCCGCGCCAACAAAGATGCAAATCCAAAACGGGATATAGATTATCGAACACCTCCTTGGGCAGCAGCTCAAACGCAAAAACCACCACAAAGGTACTGTCCCTTTGTGGTGGTTTTGATCGTAGTTATTTGGCGCCTTGCATGACCTCGTCGAGGGTAACGCTTACGGCGTGCTGCGTCGGCACCCAGTCGACCTTCAGGAACAGAGCAGCCACCGTGATGGGGATATAGCTGAACATAAAGATCGGGAAGGTAAACAGGTTGGTCACCAGACGCCACTTTTGCGCACAGTGAATGTGCTTGTACTCAAAGATGGTCGTAAGCAGCGCCAGGATAAAGAAGGTCTGATACATCATGGCGAAGGTCATAATGAGCGAAGCGGCACAAGCCTGCATCTCGACTTCGGTAGCCAGGAAGCCGTGCGAAAGACCGCCCACGACGAGAAACGTGGCATTGGCGAGCATCGAGATCAGCGATAGCAGCATACCCGGGGCGATCGTCATAAACATGTCGTAGGCGGCAAAGCGATGATAGCGGAAGGTCGATTTGACAAGATGCTTACCGTAGGTAAAGAACACCTGGTAGAAGCCCTTGGTCCAACGCATACGCTGTTTCCAGGACGCCTTAAACGTCACGGGC
>CAVEDI010000213.1:0-20333 GCA_963614405.1 Oscillospiraceae bacterium
CGAAGGACTTAGGTCCGTGACGATAGCCCATGGAGGTGTCGTAGGAAGTAGCGACCAGACCGTGAGCGAGCTCGAGGATCTTGAGCTGGCTCTCCTGGGCAAGGCCACCGAAGGAGCCAGAACCCAAGTAGGTCACGCGGTTGAAGTCGCCAGCCAGGTAATCGGCGATCTCGGGCTCACGGGAGATGACCTCCTCGCCCATCTTGGCAATCGTCTCGACCCACTCGGCCTTCTGCTCGTCAGAGGCAGTGTCGAAAATAAGGGTAGAGAGCAGGGTCATGCAGGAATAAGAACCGGTCATGGCGAAGCCCTTGTCGTTGGCGCGCGGAATGAGCAGCGTCAGCGCGTTGGGATCATCGGCAGACTCGACGGCGAGCTTGCCCTCGGGAGCGCAGGTGATGTTGAGGAACTTGACGTTGTGGACGAGCTCCTTGGCAACGGCAACGGCGGCAAGGCTCTCGGGGCTGTTGCCAGAGCGGGCGAAGGAAACCACGAGCGTGGGATCCTCGGCGCGCAGGAAGTCGCGCGGGGCGCTCACGATGTCGGTCGTGGCGATGGGCTTAAAGTCGTAGAGATCAGTGTTGCCAGCGTGACGCAGGTACGGGGCGCAGGTATCGCCAACGTAGTCGGACGTACCGGCACCGGTGAAGACAACGGACAGACGACCCTCGCCCATAGCGCGAGCCTCGGCCAGGAAGGCCTCGATGGCCTCCTTGTTCTCGCGATAGATGTTGAGCGTATCACGCCAAAGCTCGGGCTGCTGAGCAATCTCGGCCGTGGTGATCTGGGCGCCGAGCTCGGTGAGCTCCTCGACACTCTTCTCGAACATTTCTAATACCTCTCTCTAGAAGTAATCCTCTGACGTGCAATTATACACTTCGGTTGGTTATCTGGTAGTAACCAGTTAAATGCAAAGAATCATCATATGGAAACGATGCAGACACTAGTTGCTACGCTGGTGGTAAACCTTGTATTTAAACTGATCGGCACGAGCAACCGAGAGTGTATACTCCACAACCTCGTTTGACTCGTTATACGTAGTCCTGACCAAATCGAGCACAGGCGAGCCCTCGACAATTCCCAAAAGGTGGGCGTCGGTGGGACGGGCTATGCTCGCATAGAACTCCTCTTCGGCCACGCGAATCTTTTGCTGAAAGTCTTGCTCAATCACATCGTAAAGCGGCTTACGCTCCAGCAGTGGTCGCTTTAGGGACAGAAATTGACGAACCGGTAGATAGCTGCGTTCGACCATCATGGGCATGTTATCTGCAGAACGAAGGCGCTTAAGCTTAAAAATGCGATCACCGATACGCAATCCCATATGCTCGGCCAGATTCTTATCGGCCTCCATCTCGCAAAACTCGAGAATCGTGGTCTCGGGGTCGCGACCCATCGCGCGCATCTGCTCGGTAAAGCTGTAGGACTGCATAAGATTGGTTGCTTTTGCCGAACGGTCGGTCACAAAGGTACCGCGACCGTGCTGCCGAACCACCAGTCCTAAACGCTCCAGTTCCTGCAGAGCCAGGCGTACCGTAGTGCGCGAGAGACCATAGCGCTCCGAAAGTTCGCGCTCGGAAGGAATCATGTCACCGGCGCGATATTCATGGTCAATCTTTTCGGTCAGAATATCGACCAGCTGATCGTACAGCGGTTGCTTACGCGCTCCGATCGCCATCCTATCCTCCCTTTTACTCGAATTCGGCTAACTACCTAGGGTGTTAAGCATTATCAGTCTGCAACACCCGAATCATCAAGAAAACAAAAGCCGCGTGCTCGAAAGAGCGCGCGGCTTTTAACATACACATGGCTTAAGGGGTCGGGGTGTGAGCCGCGTAGGGACACACCCCTCAAGCTAGAGCCTTACCAGATGCTCGGCCAGAGACCAAGCGGGCCAGCGCCCAGGATGCCAAGGACGAAGAGCAGGAGAATGCCCTTGGTCGGGGTCCAGCTGTGCTTAGCGAACATGTAGTAAAGCAGCAGCGTAAGCATAAGCGGGACGAGCTTCGGGACGATGGTGTTGAGGGTGTCGGCAACAGAGAAGTTGACCGGATCCTCGGTAACGGTGCCGTAGGTCACGGACTCCATGCCGTTGCCCAGATCGGTGACGCCGCACTCGACAGCGTTGCCGTCGGCATCGGAAGCGGTAAGGGCGTTGCCGTCCTTATCGGTCATGGCGATGGTACCGGCCTCAGCGGTCTCGGTATCGATGCCCTCCATACCGGTGAAGTTCTCGGCCTCCTTCTCGGAGACAATCACGGTAGTAGCGGAGAGGCCGCGGGTGGTGCCGTTGGGGATCTGGAGGTTGATCTGGGTGCCACCCATGGTGACGACCAGGCAACCGACGACGAAGACGCCCATGATGGAAGCGGCACGCGTGAAGGCCTGCATGTTGGCGGTCAGAGCGTCAATAGCGCTGGTGCCAAGCTTGTAGGACCAGTTCATGAGCCAGAAGCGCAGAGCGAACTGAACGGCGTTGAAGATCACCAGGAAGATGATCGGCGCAGCGGCGTTGCCGTTGATGGCCATGTTGGAGGTGATGCCGGCCGTGATAGGCACGAGCGTCAGCCAGAACAGGGCGTCACCGATACCACCGAGCGGGCCCATTGCGGCGACGCGGACGGCGCGGATCGTGGGGATGTCAACCTTGTTCTGCTCGAGCGAAAGCACGATGCCCATAACAAAGGTGACGAGGAACGGGTGGGTGTTGAAGAACTCCAGGTTGTGGCTCATGGAAGCCGCGAGGTCGTTCTTGTTGGTGTGGATCTTCTCCAGACCGGGGATGATGGAGTAGAGCCAGCCAGCGGCCTGCATACGCTCGTAGTTGAACGAGGCCTGCAGGAAGCAGGAGCGCCAAGCCATCTTGTTGAGGGTCTTCTGGTCGAGCTGCGGAGCAGGAGTGAGATCCTCGTAGTGCTCCGGGATCACATACTCATTAGATGCCATCTTCGAAGTCACCTCCGTCAGAAACAGCTGCACCCTTCAGCTCGGTCTGCTGCTGGAAGTCCCAGAAAGCGATGCCGAAGCCGATGAGAGCGAGGATGAGCAGAGCAGGGGTTGCCAGCGAATCGTTGGCAACGGTGATGAGCGCGAGGCCAAAGCCCATGAGGAAGAAGCCCCACATATCGCGGTTCATCATAACCTTGAGCAGGACGGCGAAGCCGACGAAGCGCATCATGCCGCCTGCAGCGGACAGACCGGTCTGCAGCCAAGTCGGGATGGCGGAAGCGATGGTCTGACCAATGGTAGCGCCAGCGATGAAGAACAGGGTGACGACGACAGCGAAGATCAGGCCGAGCAGAGCCATGGCGAAGTAGTTCAGGCGCTCGATGCCCTTGGTGTCCGCGTTGTGAGCCATGTTATCGGCCGTGGACATAAGCGGGGACATAAGCGTGAAGACCAGGGTAACGCCAAGCTGGCCAAGCAGAGCGAACGGAATAGCGAGGCCGACTGCCGCGTTGGGCTCGAGGCCCGTGGCGATAGCGAGAATGGCTGCCATGATGCCGCCGATGACGGCGTTAGGCGGCTGAGCGCCTCCGATCGGCATGTTGCCGATCGTCATGAGCTGATAGGTACCACCCACGAGAAGACCGGTGTTGAGGTCGCCAAGGATAAGACCGATGACGGCGCCGGTGACGATGGGCTGATAGAGAGACTCGAGGAAATCAAACTGGTCGATTGCCGCGATGAACGTAACAACGAAGACCAGAGCGATCTGGATGATCGAGTATTCCATCTTGCTCCTCCTTTCAAAATGAATGTACGCACTTTGGATATCACGTACAGAACGTCAGGGTTTCACTCCTGACAACGTGGATCACGAGGATTACGAGAAGAGCTTGCTCGTGTCCTCAACAGGCGTGCTCGGAACGCGCCTGATCTCCAACTCCACCCCCAATTCCTGCAGCTCTTTAAACGCAGCGACATCCTCGTCGTTAACTGCGACGGAGGTGGCGACTTGGCGCTTTCCTTCCGACATGTGCATGTTGCCGATGTTTACCTTCTTTATAGGCACACCGCCCTTGACGAGCGTAAGCACGTCTTCCGGTGTTTCGGCCACGATGAAGATCTTCTGGCGCGGGCTCGCCTTGCCAATGACGTCGATGGTCTTCTGCAGGGAGAAGAAACGCGTAGCGACGCCGGCGGGAGCGGCCATCTTCATGAGGTTCTGGCGCATGGTGTTGGACGCCACGTCGTCGTTGGCGACGAGGATGAGGTTGGAGCCCAGAGTGGAGTTCCACTGGGTGGCAACCTGACCATGAACCAGTCGGTTATCGATGCGGGTAAGAAGAATGTTGGGTTCTGCCATGTTGATCAGCTTCCTTTCGATATTTGCTGACGACAGTTACTTGATCTCCTGAATCGCGTAACGCGAAACATCTACGACGGCTCCGGATCGGACTTTGATCTGGACCTTCTCGCCTTCGATGCCTTTGACGGTTCCGTAGATACCGCCGGCGAAAAGAACCTCCTGACCCGGCTTGAGCTCGGTGTGCAGCTCCTTGAAGTACTTCTGCTTCTTCTTCATGTTGATTTGCGACCAGATGGTGTAAATCAAGCCCATGATGACAAGCAGGCCTAAAAGGGCGACCGAGGAGCTCAGGACGTTGGCTCCGAAATCGGCCATTAGATGCCGTCCTCGTCGCCGAAGATATCCTCTTCCTCGGAGCCGGCAACGGATGCGACCGTCTGGGCGGTGATGCCCGTCTGGCCAACGGTCACGGCCTGCTCGCCAAGCTCGGCGAGCGTGGCATTGCCGCGGAGGAACAGAAGCTCAATAACCATGGGAAGGTTGGTGCCAGTCAGAACCTCGACGTTGTCGACATCCTGGGCAATCATCATCGACTGGTTGAACGGGGTGCCGCCAAGCAGGTCGGTAAAGACGAGCACGCCATCGCACTCCTCGCGCATGGCGGTAATAGCGGCGCGGAGATCCTCGCCGTAGGATGCGGCCTGGTCGCCCTCAAAAGGAACGACGGTAAAAGCAGGCTGGTCGCCGGCAACCATAGCGATAGCGCTTGCAAGGCCGGGTGCGAACTGTCCATGACCGGTAAGAATAAAGCCAACCATTCAAATTTCCCTTCCGAAGGTGTGTACGATCTGAGTCCGATGATTTTCGGAAGCCAGCGGGCGCTCGCCCTTAAAGCTTCTTAGAAAGCGTTCTTTGAAGACCAGTGGTTTCTAAACTGGTAGCAACCACGTGACGTGTTGTTGTCACTATATCACCCCAGAAGAGGTCGCTTTTGTTGATTCATACGGTAAAACGTTTTTGCACCGCTCACGGTGATAAATCGACCGTTTACCGCTTGTTAATACTTCTACCTGCGGTTTTGAAACCGTTTCGAAACGCTTTGGCAAAAGAACGGATCTTTCCCGGTGTCTTAACAACGCAGGGCGGCTAAAAATAGCGTGTAGAAAAATGCAGGTCATTGTGAAGATATGTGAATTGGTCTTTTTGACTTAATACCAGTTAGAACCAGTTTTGAGATTATCGGTGAACGGTAGTTTTCGACCGTTCACCGGTTACTTGTAATCGTTTGCAGCTGTTTTCCCATATGAATTAGGGGAACCCGATGGAGCGCTTGCGCGATCACAGGAATTTTTGGCATTTGTCCTCATCCCCCGCGCGCCAAACTCCGGCATCCAAAATGAGCTAATAGCTCACGCCAATCGTTTTCAATCATCACTTACTCAGTATCCGTAATTATTTATCGTTTATCGTTAATTCTGATATGATACAAGTATCATCCAAAACGCCGATTGGAGGGGTTATGGTCCATCGAAACGCATCTATATCGAATGAAACCATCAGCCGCGAACAGACGGTAGCCAAACTGAGGAAGCTCGCTCGCATCTGCAAATGGGCCACGATCTGCATTACCACCGCGCTCGCTCTGGCGCTCCTCGCAGTCATTGCGATTGACCTTCTACTCATATTGCCTGGCCTCTCCCAAGGCTCGTGTCTCCAATCCGTAGAACTTCAAGCCGGCGAAGGGCCGTGCCTTGCTATCGTCGGTACCGATGCGCAGGCCCCACTTATGCTCGTCGCACACGATGGTCACACTGCCATAGGGAGCCTTTTGATGACATGTCTCGCGCTTACCATCGCGATAAGCGTGCGCAGGCTTTTCTTCAACATTGAAAAGGAAGGCAGGCCATTTGACCTTGAATGTAACCAGACACTTCGTCGAGTAGGACATTTATTCCTTATCGGCGGCGTTGCCGTGAGGCTTCTTGGTGCCGTTATCACGGGAATGATACTCTCAGGATTTGGCGGCAGCTTTACGGATGCGTTCGTCGGCCCGTTATTCGAGCCCTCCATGCTCTTTGCAGGCCTGATTATTTGCCTGATTGCTAGCATCTTCCGCTACGGGTATATCCTGCAAAAACAAGATGACGAGTTGCTCTAGGGGGATCCATGATTATTCTGCGGCTTGACCGCATGCTCGCCGAACGCAAGATCTCATCCAAAGAGCTTGCGGAACGTGTGGGCATCTCCCAGGTCAATATGTCGCGCATCAAGACGGGCAAGGTTTCTGCCGTGCGCTTTTCAACTCTTGATGCGATATGCCGGGCACTCGACTGCCAACCAGGCGATGTACTGGAATATATATCCGACGATGAAGCCGATAGTCTTTTTGGGCTTAAAGATTCATAGCTATAATTAAGCCGCCAATCACGCCCTCAACGCAAAATGCCCGCCAGAACGACTTCCGTACTGGCGGGCATTTTGCTGTCTATCGGCTAGATGCTCGATGAGCCGTGCGACTCTTTACGCAAACAGGCCGTAGATGCTGATGTTGGCCTTGGCATAGAGGCCGTTAGCATACTCGGTCCACTTGGAGCTAGCGCCTGAGGCCTGCGAGGAATACTGCTGGTAGGCGGTGTAATAGGCGGTCATGGCCTGCTTATAGGTAGCGCTATCGGCCGTAAAGGCATCGTCAGCGAAGACCTTGGCATAGGTGCTATCGGCGTCCTTCCAGGTGCCCTTCTCGCTATCCCACTCGTCGCCGGCAAGGTTGATGATGTAGTCGGCGTAGTCCTTGCTCGCGGTCTCCTCGTTGCCGTCAGCAGGCTCAGTCGGGGCGGTCGGCATGCTTGCGGAGGTGTCGCCGACCTTCTTCTTGTAGAGCTTCTGCAGCGTCGCGGACTGACGGACGATCTGCTTGGCCTGGTCCTTGGACACGCCGTACTGCGTGGCCATGGTCTTGTAGTCGGAGGTGCCGATGGAATCCTCGGCGTACTGCTTCATTTCCTTGGAAGAGACGGTAATGCCCTCGTCCTCGGCAGCGTCCAGCAGAATCTGGTTGCGCACGTAGGACAGGATGACGTCGGCAGAGGGAGCGGTGTAGTTGCCATCGCCATCCTTGACGGTATCGAGGCTGTACTGGCTCTCGATGGCCTCACGCGCGGTGATGTCGCTCTTCTTGCCGTTGTAGCTGTAGCTTGCCACGGTCGAATCGAGCTGGTCCTCAGTGAGGGTCGCCGAGCCGACGCCCTTGCCGCCAAAGCCTCCATTGCCGATAAAGAAGCCGACCATCGCAGCGATCACGACTGCAACCACGAAGGCGGCAATCATCGTCTTCTTGTGCATGGATGCATGGTCGTCTTCGTCGGAGTCGTCGTCCTCATCCTGCTCCTCGGGCATCAGATTCTCGTCAGCGGCATCCGCGGCAATCTGAGCCTCCAGGCGGGCGTCCTCCTCCTCGGCCGTCGTACCGGCAGCAATGTGCTCGGCAGACGTACCGGCGACCAGATCGATCTTCTCGTCCTCGTCACCGTCGGGGCCTTCGCCGCGCTCGATGATCTGGATGCCGTCGATCTCGTCCTTCTCGTCCTTCTTTTGAATCAGACCCATATCGGTTACTCCTTGTTAGGAAACATAGTCCTCAATAGAATACGCCCGACAGAGCGCCGGGCGTATTGATTCTCAGGTTATACGCAAACACTTAAGTACTATTTAGGCGTTTGCAGTGTGCATGTCTTAGGCCAGGTGCGCGATAACGGCATCGGCAAAGGCCTGCGTGCCCACAGCGCCCTCAACGGAGCCGGTCTGGGCACGACGCACGTCACCGGTAACCTGCTCACCCTCGTCGAGCGTGGCAGAAACGGCGGCGCGAATGCGATTGGCCGCGTCAATCTCGCCCAGGTGATCGAGCATCATAGCCGCAGACAGAATCTCGGCCGTGGGGTTAGCGATATCCTGACCAGCGATATCGGGCGCGGAGCCGTGCGTTGCCTCGAAGATGGCGCAGTCGGCACCGATGTTGGAGCCGGGGGCCATCCCTAAGCCGCCCACCAGGCCGGCGCACAGGTCGCTCACGATGTCGCCGTACAGGTTGGGCAGCACCAGGACATCGAAGTCATTGGGGTTCTGGACCAGGCCCATGCAGGTGGCGTCGACAATCTTGTCGTTGAACTCGATATCGGGATAGTTGGCGGCCACCTCACGCGCCACGCGCAGGAACAGGCCGTCGGTCGCCTTCATGATGTTGGCCTTATGTACGGCCGTCACCTTTTTGCGGCCGCAGCGGCGAGCATACTCAAAGGCATACTCCACAATGCGGCGGCTCTTGGCGATGGAGATCGGCTTGATCGAGATGGCGGAATCAGCGGCGAAGGTCTTCTGACCCGAGCGCTCGACAAGCTGCGAGAGCTCCTCGACCTCGGCAGCGCCCTCATCGAACTCAATGCCGGCGTAGAGGTCCTCGGTGTTCTCGCGCACGATGACTAGGTCGACGTCGCGGAAGCGCGAGCCGTCGCCCGGCTGCGACAGGCAGGGGCGCACGCAGGCGTACAGGTCGAAGTGCTTGCGCAGGGCGACGTTAACGCTGCGGAAACCCGTGCCGACCGGTGTGGTGATGGGGCCCTTGATGGCAACCTTGGTCTCGGCGATCGCATCGAGCACGTGCTGGGGCAGCGGCGTGCCAAACTCGTCCATGACGCCGGCGCCGGCCTCCTGGACATTCCAGTTGATCTGGACACCGGTGGCCTCGACCAAGCGGCGCATGGCCTGCGTAATCTCGGGACCAATACCGTCACCGGGAATCAGGACTACATCGTGCGCCATAATCTGTTACTCCTCGTCTTCGGCGTCGTCAGATTTTTTAACGCTAGCACGCTTCTTCTTTTTGGAGAGATCCAGGCCAAAACGTTTAACAAGCATTTCGCAAATCTCGCTCGAACGGGCCTTGAGATAGCTACCCTTGCCGTTCTCGGCATCGAACTTAAGGCGCAGCGCGAGCTTCTCGGCGACCTCGGCGTCGATCTCGCCCTGGCCAAACTCGTACAGGCAACCGAGCATATCGCGATACTCGAGGTCGCCGTGGTAGCACTGGATGGCCTCGTCCAGGATGGGCCAAGCTTCGCGCGAGCGCTCGACGCTCGTGGCGCCCCACACGCACAGCAGGCGGAAGGCGGCATAGCGCAGCGTGGAGGAAATCTCGTCGAACAGCGCAGTCTCGGCGCCCTCAAAGGCATCGCCCAGCTGCTCGGGGCAGGTGGTGGCGAGCGCCGCCAGGGCATCGAGGGCCTCCCAGCGGGTCTGAGCCTCGGGGCGGTCGAGTGCCTCGATCAGCGCGGGCACGCAGGGCACGACGCGCTGCGGATCGCGCTCGGCGAGCAGGTGCAGCACGCGGGCGGCAAACTGACGGATGCGGCGCGTGGGGCAGCCGAGCTCCTTGACCAGACGGTCGACGGCGTTCTCGTTCTCCTCTGCCAGCTGAAGCTGTGCCAGCTCCTCATCGGTGAGCTGTTCTTCCTTGTTTTCTGCCATAGTTACCTCTTCTTACTATTTCTTAGCGTGCTTGCCAGCACCCTTGCTGTCATCGGTGACCGAGATGAGCTGTCGGTCGGCTGCACCATTGTGACGCGCGCGGCGGCGCTCCTCGGCGTCGCCCGCATCGGCGGCGGCGCGGTGTGCCTTGTTGACGTTAAAGACCTCGTCGTGCTTGCGCCACGGACCGACGGACTCGCCAAAGCTCATCTTAAGGCCGGCGATAAAGCCGCCGAGCCAGCCGATCGGCGCAAACTGCACCAGCGGGAACAGCGAGAACACCCAGGTTAGCAGGACGACTGCCGCCGCACCCGCAAAGTTGGCAATCCAGTAGTCACGCTTGGTGATGACGCGCTTTTCGCACGCCCACTGGCCGCACAAAAAGCCGATGTAAATCGCAAAGAGAAAGAGCACCAGCGCGAGCACCACGAACGTCCAGCTCATGGGCGCTACTCCTCGTGATGATGGCCGCAGCAGCACTCGTGGCCGTCGTCATGGCCGTGGCCGCCGCAGCACTCGTGGTCCTCGCCGTGGTGGTGGCCGCAACCGCACTCGTGGTCGTCGCCGTGCTCGCCGCAACCGCAACCTTCCTCGTGAGCACCATGCTCCTCGGGACGATACTGCGACCAGTCCAGACCGGCGGCGATGGCGTCGGCCTCCTCCTTATAGAGGACCGTGATGGCCTGGGTGCCCAGCTTGGCGCCACCGATGGCGTCGAGCATGTCGTAGAGCGTAAAGGCGACGTCGGCGCCGGGCAGCGCGAGCTCGCGATCGTCGGCGTAAGCGAGCGCCAGGCGCAGGTCCTTGATGAAGTGCTCGACCATAAAGCCGGGCTTGTAGTCGCCGTCGAGCGCCTTGGGCGCCAGGCTCTCCATGGCGCCGGACTTGCCGGTGCCGCCCAGGATCATCTCGCGGGTCTTCTCCAGGTCAAGGCCGCTCAGCTCGGCAAATGCCATGGCGTCCGCCATGCCGACCATGCAGGCGCCCAGCGACACCTGGTTGGCGAGCTTGGCAGCCTGGCCCTTGCCGGCGCCGTCGAAGCAGCAGATGTTTGCCGCAAAGGTGGAAAGGATATCGCGGACCGGCGCGATGTCGTTCTCGGTAGCGCCCACGATGGCCGTGAGCGTACCGGCGATAGCGCCCGACTCGCCGCCGGTGACGGGGCAGTCAAACGCCATGCGACCAGAAACCTGGGCGGCCTCGGCAATGTCACGGGCGAGCTCGGGCGAGCTCGTGGTGAGGTCGATCAAGACCGCACCGGGCTTAGTGCACGCGAGCAGACCGTCACCCGCCAGGTAGAGCTCCTCGACCTCGGAGGGATAACCCACCATGGTAAAGACGACGTCGGCGTTCGCCGCGGCATCTGCCGGCGTATCGGCCCAGACGGCACCGCGCTCAACGAGCGCTGCGGCCTTGGACTTGGTGCGGTTGTTGACCGTGACGGGATAGCCGGCGTCCAGGATGTGGCCGGCGATGGGGGCACCCATGATTCCGGTGCCGATGAATGCGACGGAGAGCTTGTTTGCCATGAAACCTTTCCTTTTGGGTTGGGTGTTGTTACCAGGTTAAATACTCGGTGCCAGCGTTTCGGCCGTAACTTGAGGGCACTTGCAGCCGCAGCGCCTGTCTACTCACCGCGCACACGACGCGCGATGCGGTCGGAAAGCGAGGCTTTCTCGGCGCGATTCTTGCCCCAAAACGCGCAAGCCACCATGCCGGGACCCACGTGCGAGCCGATGGTAGGACCGACGGAACTACGGATGATGGTGACGTCGGCGCAGCCTTCCTCCTTGCGGATGGCGGCCTCGAGCCAGTCACCGTCCTTCTCGGCATCGGCCGTCATAATTGCGATGGGCATGGTGCGATCGGGCACGTAGTTCTCGCGGAACGACTTGAGGATGGACTTGAGCGCCTTCTTGCGGCCGCGGTTGACGCCAATCAGCGACAGCGAGCCGGCAAGGTCGTAGGAGAGCTCGGGCTTGACATCGAGCTTTGCCGTGAGCTGCGCCGCCGCGGGCGGAATGCGGCCGCCGGCGGCCAGCGCGTCAAAGCTCTCGAGCGTAAAGTAGCCGTGGACATAGGTCTTTGCCTCGTTTGCCCAATCGACCAGCTGTTTGGCGGTCAGTCCCGCCGAACGCTGACGCACGGCCTCGAGCGCCAAGAGCGCGCCGGTCGCGCAGGGCAGAGCATTGTCGACCACGTAGAGCTCAAAGTTGGGATACTCGGCGCGCACGGCGTCCGCCGCCTGGCACGCGGAGTTGTAGCTCGACGACAGCGCCGAGGTAAAGCACAGGTAGACCGTGGGCGTGCCCTCTTTGGCGCACTCGGTAAAGAACTCGATATAGCGACCGAGCGACACAGCCGAGGTGGACACGCGGGCACCGGCGCGCATCCGGTCGTAGAACTCCTTGGGTGTGATGCTCGACCAGATGTCGTCCGTGCGCTCTTCGCCATCGATAATGAAGGGGAAACCCAGGATATCGACATCGAGGTTCGCGGCGACCTCGGGGCTAAAGTCGCAGCAGGTATCGACGACGATGCGGCAACGGTCCGAATGACCGGCGGATGCGGCCTTGTCCATCAAAGCGACTCCTTACGTAAAAAGGCGGCCACCCGCATGGGATGGCCGCCAACCGTTAACTCATGCAAGTTAACGTATTTTACTCGTCAAGTGTTTCGATGCGGGGCTTGATGATGCCATATCCACCATTCTTACGGTGATACACCACATTGATGAGGCCAGTCGTCGCGTTCTCGAACACGTAGAAGTCGTGGCCGAGCAGATCTGTCTGCACCAGCGCCTGCTCCTCAGTCATCGGGGTGACGTCGATAACCTTCTCGCGGACGAGCAGGTCGTCCTCTTCCTCGGGCAGCAGCAGGTCGGCCAGATCCTCGACGCGCTCGACCGGTGCGACATCCGCTGCGCTGGCACCGCCCTGGCGGTTGTCCACAACCTTGGTCTTGAACTTACGCAGCTGGCGGGTGACCTTATCGGCGGAGAGGTCGATGGCGGCGTACATATCTGCGCCATGCTCGGCAACGCGAATCACCGAACCGCGGACGCGAACCGTAACCTCGACGATTGCCGGGTTGGGATTCGAGGGGTTCTTCTCATAGCGAAGTACAACGTCGACTGTCATGGGCTCGATATCGAAAACCTTGAGCGCCTCGCCGATCTTCTCATCCACATGCGCACGCAGAGCATCGGTTACCGTCGTCTTGCGTCCAGAAACCTTGATATCCATACGTGGCTCCAATCTGCCTCGGGGACTTACTGTACTGGCTATGTACCCATTGCCGTGCATTTAATCACGCGGATTCCTAAAGACCCGAATAACGATTGCTTGATACCGCATACCGAAGTCTCGCACTTTTCTGTGGCAAAGTGCGCTATAGGAGGGGGCCGACGGCTTTGTATTTGGTCCCGAAAATTGGCTTTGACCTGCTGGTTTTATTGGGATGAAAAAGCCGGGCTCCCCCATCGGGGAAGCCCGGCAGTGCGTGTTGAAACCGTGAAGAGGTGTCCTTTCCAACGTATAGGAGACACCACCCCTAGCAATAACTAGCTATTGAGTTTGTTAATGTCGTCGTCGGTGATGGCGCCTTCCTGGCTGGACGATTTGTCCTCGGAGGATGCGGTCTCATTGTCGGAATCGGAGGACTCGCTGCCGGAGGACGTGGTCTCACCGGACTCAGAGTCGCCCGGCTGCACGTTAGCGCCCGAAACCGTCTTAGTGGTGAGGTCGTAGGGCATCGTGCCATACCAGACAGAGTGGACCGCCTCGAGCGTGCCGTCGGCCGTGATGTCGTCGAGGGCATCGCTCACGGCACGGCACAGTTCGTCATTGGACGAGAGGCCCGCAACACCAAGCGTCGAGGGTGCCTCGAGCGCACCGACATAGGAGACCTCGCTCATCAGGCGTGCAAGGTAGCCGCCGGCCGTGGAGTCGCAGATCACATAGTCGACCTCGCCGGACTCGAGCGCCTCAAAGCACTCGTTGATGTTGGAGTAGGTCTTTTGGTTGGCGGTGATGCTCTGCTTAGCAAGCGCCTCCTGCGAGGCCGAGGACATCTGAACGCCCAGAGTAGACGTGTTAAGGGTATCGGTGGAAACGCTTAGCGACCCACCATCGCTAGTTTTACCGAACACGGAAGTGGCATCGTACAGGCAGGTGCCGAGCGAGCTAATGTCCCCGTCCGTGGAGTTAATCTCGCCGATAAAGATATCGGCCTTTTTGTCGCCGAGCGCGGAACCTGCCGAGGACGCATCGACGAAGGCGACCTTAAGGCCCATGCGGCTTGCGAGGGCGCGGGCGGCGTCAACCGCATACCCCGTGAGCTCGCCGTCGGCGTCCTGCATGGCCTGCGGCGCATCGGAAGTATCGAGGGCGACCGTCAGGGTTCCGGGAGTGACCAGGGCATCGTCCGACACCGCCGGCGTGACGGTCTCGTACTCGATCTGGTCGATCGTGGGAGTCGTGAACGTAGACAGCGGGTTGAACGCGCATCCGCTCAAGCCCAATACGGCAATGACCGCCGCGGTCCCAGCACCTAACCGAGCCGCGTGCATCAAGCTGCCCCTCACCATGTCCACTACCCTGCCTTCTGTGTCGTATACGATCCGTGCGTTGCGCGGAATATCGGGTTGTTCCCACCAGCTGACCTGGTATTTGACCCCACACTTGCGCACCGGGGTGTTTGCTCGGGAGGCCGCAGCCACCTTCACGACTGACCCGCTCGCCCGCGAGGCGGTATTGCCCCAAAGAAAGTCGAACGGACGGTGCGGCTTACATCTAGGACGCGCCATGATCGCGCCGCGCGCACGCGGTCGCTTACGTGGATCCCTTTGACCGCGTCTGTCTTGGACTAGGACGGGCATTTCGTCCGTCCGCAACCACAGCCTGGTAGGAACGAAGCGCATTATAGCTAAGTTCAAGCTAAAGTTTAAGGTTAGGGGCGTTATTCGCATCGCGAGTACAGATTTCGCAGGTCAGGACGGACCGCACGTGCTCTGATTGAGCCCGTCGCTCCCCTATGGAAAGCCCCAACACACCCGTCTGGGAGCGCCGTGGCCAAAAAATAGCAAATATGAGTACTGTTACCAATTTAGTAGCAGGAGTTTTTGGCTCTGCAAGCTGTTTTCACGCTCTATAACGTCAGATTGATGCCAGGATATTCCACATTTGTTTAATAACTTTCTAATTTACGCCATCTTCCAGTCCCAAAATCCCTGATTTTGCTGTTACTGAATTTGTAGCAGTACTCATATTTGCTATTTTTTGGCCAGAGCATATATCCAACCCCCCTGTTTCAGAGCATTGTTAGGCGGGTTTAAGCCCAAGACACGCCCGCAGCGTGTTAAGCAGCGCCTCTTGCTTTTTCCTGCGGGCATCGACACGATTCCGGTACCGCTTTCGCATACGCTGGTGCATGCGCCATGCGAGCGCCTCCATTGCCTCCATGTCGCAGAGCATCTCGTTGTTAACCGTCGCGACCTCGATTCCCATAGTAATCAAGCCCGTGTTGCGTTTTTCATCATGGATACGTCCCCTCCGGGAGGAATGGCCCAGCTCACCGTTGTATTCCAGGTCAAACTGGGCTGCTTCCTGATACGCATCGCAAACTGCATGCGGCATCCCCGAGATTGCCTGCGCGCGGTCATCAAACTCGATCTTGTAGTCGGTCTTAAAGGGACCACAGGCAAATCCGCCATAGGAAAACGGAAGCGAAAACATGGCAAGCATGATGCACTCCATGGGTGAACGCAGGTTTTCCGACAGATAGGGACACAGCCGCCGCAGCTGCTTGGCCGCGCTCCCCTTGCATGCCGCGAGGTAATCTACCAGGCAATCGGGTGTCAGCACGGACTCGACCTCAAAGTAACCGACATCTGGCGGCTGGTCTTTGTCCTTTGCCAATTTGTTCACGACAGGCGAGGTGTAGGGAGGCAGATACTTCCCGCGGTCACTCAGTGAAATCTTAGAGCACAGCTCCTGGGCCAGGGCAAATGCCTGGATGCAGCCGACCTCGCGCGCGACGGCTACGCAAAGGGCCTCGGGAGATAGACTGTACACCCCCGGTTCCACCTCTAGAATCGAGCCGGCGGGCAACTCGGAGCATACGGACCAGCTCACGCCAAGAATACGGCGGCGCTGCGCTGCAGACCCTACCAGCAAGCACAAATCCTCTTGCACCTCGCCGCTTGCGGCCCCAATCCGCACCAAATCGGGAAGATAGATGTCCTCGGTCGAGGGCGACGATGTGCGCAGCACACGGCGCTCTTCATCGGGATTAAGGTCCTTCCAGCTTATGTAGCCCATCTGCCGGCGCTCGGCGCGCATCATGCGTAGCGCCGAGGCACCCGTCAGAATTACGGAAGCAGCCAGCTGCTCGCTTGCAGGCTTGCCACGCTGCCCGATCTTTATTGCCATCTGAACCACCCCTACCAAACGCGTGCGATAGCGAGGCCATCAACGGCCGCGGCACCGGCGCGCTTGAGTTCCGCCGAAGCCGCTGCCATCGTCGCACCCGTGGTGATAACGTCGTCGATAAGCAGCAAGCGGCGGCCGTGCACGTCCTCAACCGTCTCGTACATACCTCGGGCACGCTCGCGGCGCTCCTCACGACCGAGTTCTCGCTGGTCGCCATGCCCGTACTTGACGAGAGCATCGAGCAGGGGAACACCCGACAGCTCGCAAAATGGGCGCGCAATGGCCTCCATATGATCAAAACCACGCCGCCGAAACGCTGCCGCCGTCGCAGGCACAAACACCACCGCATCCGCGCCGGACAGCACACCTCCATAGCGATCGGGCGCTACGACCTGGGCATGCAAGGCGGTGTCGTAGAGCAGCTCCGCCAGATACGGAGCCAGACGTCGCTCGCCCGCGTCCTTGTACGCTTTAATGATGCGCGGCAGCGGATGCGCATAGACGGCGCACGCCAGGCAGCGGTCGAGCGCCTCCGCCATTGCCGAGGACGTGCCCTCGACCGAACACTCAGTGCACAGCAAATCCCCAAACGGGGCGCCGCATCGGGTGCAGCTATGACGTGGGTCGATGAGCGTGAACGCGGTCAGGCAGTCTTGGCAAATAAGCGCACCGGCGCGTTCGCAGCCGGCACATCGCGTGGGCGACAACGCCTCAAGCGCCTCGTACGTCGCGTGCTCGGCAAACGGTAGCAATTCGTCCGCAAACGGTAGGGCACCGGCACCCTGCAGACGGCTCAATATGTTCAGATGGCTCTTCAAGACACAACCCTCCCTACGCTCGATCGCAGGGAGGGTTGTTGATTCGTCGCTATGATACCCCGATGCGCTCGGGGCAAGGCGGGCTAAATCCGCTCGCGGGCGTTATTCGCCGGCGGGCGGTTGTGGTGCGGACGAAGACGGGGCCGAGCCCTCGCCACCATCCTGGCGCGGCTTGCGGGAACGGCGACGGCGACGGCGCTTTTGACCCTGGTCGGCCGAGCCCTCGCCACCGCGCGGCTCGCGCTCGTCACGAGCGGCGCCATGCGAAGCCTTGGCAGCCGCTCCCCCGCCATCTCCGGGACGACGGCGCGTAACCTTGACCTCGCCATCCGAGACCTGATCGGCCACGGAGGGCACTGAGGGCTTCTGCTGCGCGCCCGAGGAATGGCGACGGCGCGGACGCGGCGCGCGCTCCTCCTCGCCACGTGACTTGCCACCCTTGTCGGCAGGCGCATCGGAACCCGAACCACCCTTGGGGGCGGCACCAGCCTCGCGAGCAGCTGCGGCGCGGAAGGCGTCCTCGCGCTCCTCGCTCGACAGATGACGGCGGCGGCGACGTGTGGGATTCATGCCGCCGCCGCGATTCTGCTGCTGGGGCTGCTGAACCTCGCGCTCGCGAGAGGCGTTCTTGCCCGCGGCTGCAGCCTCGGTAGCATCGCCCGAGCCCGCGCGCTTGCGACGACGACGGCCACCGGCGGCCTCCTCGGCCTCGGGTGTCTCGGCCTTACCACGGCCCTTTCCGCGGCCACGGCCCTCGCCCTGACTCTGAGCAGCGCGGGCATCGGAATCGGCATCGCGACGACGGCGCTTGGGCATCGACGTGCCGGCAAGACGGTCGGCGCTCGACAGGCCATCGCCCACGTCGACGCCGTTCTCGCGGTCGAGCTCCATGAGCGCCAGACGCATCTCGGGCGACTCGATGCGCTCGAGCACATCGCGCGTCACGCAGTCGGGGCGGCAGTTGCAGCCCTGCTCGGCAGCCTTCTTCTTGCAGCCCTCCGAGCAGGTCATATCGGCCAGGTTGACCTTAAAGACTTTGCCGTTCTCCAGGCGCAGCACCAGCTGCTCACGCGGCGTGTCATATTCCTGAATACGCGCCTTACCGAGCGGCGTATCGATGAGCGTCTTCTTTTTGGGCGCACGGCTCTTAAAGTCCTTGTACGCCTCGAACTCATAGCGCAGGCAGCACATCAGGCGGCCGCAAACGCCGCTGATCTTGGCCGAGTTGAGCGGCAGGTCCTGCTCTTTTGCCATGCGGATCGAGACAGGCTCAAACTGTCCGCCAAAGCGCGTGCAACAGAGCTCCTGGCCGCACTGGGCATAGCCGCCCACCAGGCGGGTCTCGTCGCGCACGCCGATCTGGCGCATGTCGACGCGAATGTGCAGCGTCGAGGACAGATCCTTGACGAGCGGGCGAAAATCGACGCGCTCCTCGGCCGCAAAGTAGAACACGGCCTTCTCGCCGCCAAACAGGTACTCGACGCCGACCGGCTTCATCTCGAGGTCGAGCTCTTTGACCAGACGGCGGAAATCGACCATCGCCTCGTCGCCTTGGATGGCCAAATCGTCGGCAAGCTGCAGGTCGATGTCGCTCGCCACGCGCAGCACGGGCTTGAGCGGCTGACCGATCTCGTCTTGCGGCACCTCAAAGGGATCGGCCGTGACCAGGCCAATCTCGGTTCCGCGCTCGGTGGAGCAAATGGCATAATCGGCCTCGAGGATATCCAGATCCTGCGGATCGAACCACAGGTCGCGCGAGGCGTAGGTAAACTTAACGGGTACGACTAACGGCATTTCAGTGCCTTCCTGATATCGAACAGCATGACCTCGATGGCCAGCTGGGGAGTAACGTTTCTGGCGATGTTGCGCTCGGCGGTTGCGACCGCCTCGAGCGCCCGCGTGGCACCCGCAACATTCGTCGCGGCGGCAAGCCGCCCGATCGTGTCGCGCACGTCCTCGTTCACAACGTCTGCCGCCTCGTCCTGAAGCGTCAGCAGCACGTCGCGCATGAGCGTCCGCGCGCTCGCCAGCGCTTCCATAATACCCGAACGCTCGCGCGCGTTGAGTTCGCGCTTGTTGCGGTCCTCAAGCTGCTTCAATGCTCCACGCGACAGGTAGTCGGCGTTTTGCTCGAGCACCTTTTCCTGCGTGGACTTGACCTCGGCGAGCGGCGCCTTAACGGCGACGATGAGCGACTTGGCGCGACTGAGCACATCGGCCTCGTCGGCGGCGATGAGCGAGTCGATGGCGCGAACCATCTGACGGCGGGCGTCCTGGCGCTCGGCGCTCTTGAGGAACTCGATGCCACGCGTGGGACTCCCCGCCACGGCGACGGCCATGTCAAACGGGCGGCTGATATAGTCGGTAGCGCCCAGATCATAGGCACGCTCGACGTAGCTGGACGCATTCTCCGCCGAAATCATGATGACGGGGACCTCGTCGATCCAGTGGTATTTGTTCATCATGGCCAGCACTTCAAAGCCGTCCATCTCGGGCATCATAATATCAAGCAAAAGCAGGTCGATGTCCGTCGCGGACTGCAAAATGGCCACAGCCTGTCTGCCGTTTTCCGCCTCCAGAATCTCATAACCGTCACCCAGCATTTCCGTCAGGATGGCGCGGTTCATCGCGGAGTCGTCCGCAATCAGGATTTTCTCTTTATCACTCATGACTTCACCTATAATTACAAGCGGAGCAAACGCGCGGTAAAAATGTACATTCTCCAATACTTTATCATTATAGTATAATAGGAACCGTAAAAGCAACCAATTTGTGCAAAACAATCGAAAAATATTCCAAAAGCGCAAAAAAGATGAAAAAATGTGCCAAAAGGAAAAAGCCTCCCTTGTCAAAGGGAGACTTCAGCGTGTCGAAAAACCTCCCTCTGCGAGGGAGGTGCCCCGAAGGGGCGGAGGGAGAGAACCTTGCCATAGCCCGAAATATTTCGGGCAGCCGTACAGTTCTCTCCCCCACCGCCTGCGGGCGGAGCCCCCTCGCAGAGGGGGCCAAGGGGTGAACACACCTTTTTCGACAGTCTGACAGGAGAGACGAATCTCTCCCTTACTTCTTTTTGCGCGTTGTGCGCTTTGCCGTTCTTCGCGGCGCAGGCTTTTTGACCGGCTTCGGTACAGGCTTCACACGGACAAACTGGATGGGGTTGCCGTTTGCCAGAATACGCTCCTCGACCTCGAGCTCCGGCAGGGATGCCAGGAATTTGTTCAGGCTCTTGGAGCCGAAGTTGCGCACGTCAAAGTCCGGGTAGCGCTTGATGAGCTGATCCCCGACGCGGGAGGTGCGCACCCAGCCCGTGCC
>CAVEDI010000214.1:0-2399 GCA_963614405.1 Oscillospiraceae bacterium
GCTCCGCGCTTGCCGAGGACGGTCGCATTCGCGTGCTTTATACGGGCAACGTTAAGCTCTCCGATTCGGACGGCACGTACGACTACGTCAATATCGGCCGCCGCGCTGATACTGTTTATGTCGAGAGCGTTGATGGCCTTGCCGGTCGGGAGTTCAGCCAAAAGCGCGTGGTGCTGGCGTCCGAGGATTATCCCGACGATCTGACCTGCCACGTGCGTGATCCCAAGGTGTGGCGCGATGAGGCAGGTCGCTATCACATGGTGCTGGGCGCGCGTCGTCGCGTGGATGGGCCGCATGTCGAGAGTCGTTTTTGCGCGATGCACGGCGAGGGCGCCGGGCGCGATGTAGGCGAGATCCTGGTGTATGGCTCGCCCGATATGCTGAGCTGGGAGCTCGAGAGCCGCGTGTCTACGCCCGAGCGTTTTGGCTTTATGTGGGAGTGCCCCGGCTACATCGAGCTCGATTCGAATGGCGATACGGCGGCGTTTCTGTCGTTCTCGCCCCAGGGTCTTGAGGGCGGCCGTTGGGACCGCGGCAACGTATACGCTGCTGGTTACATGCCTGTAACGGGCGACATTACCGGTGGTGACGGTGCCTATGAGCTGGGCGAGTTCCGCCTGTGGGACGCTGGCTTTGACTTCTATGCTCCGCAGGAGTTCACGGCCGAGGATGGTCGCCACATTCTGATTGGCTGGATGGGCATGCCCGATGAGCCGACCTATGACAATGCGCCCACCGTGGCGTGCGGCTGGCAGCACTGCATGACAGTGCCGCGTGAGCTTACAGCCGGTGCCGGCGGCGTGGTGCTGCAGCAGCCGGTGCGCGAGATCGAGCACCATTATGCCTCGGTGCGTATGGGGGAGGGCTCGTTGGAGGTTGCCGGCGATACTTGCTTTGACGTTGTTGTTGACGGTGTCGACGGCACGTTTGCTGCGACCGTTGATGGCGAGCTGAAGCTGTCGTTTGTGGCCACCGAGGCCGAACTGCCCTCGCGCTTTGAGATGCGATTTACCGATGAGTGTCGCGCTTCTGCCGGCTGCGGTCGTACCGTGCGTTGGGAGCCCGTCGACGAGGTTCGTAACGTGCGCATTGTTGGCGATGTCTCGTCGGTCGAGGTGTTTGTGAACGATGGCGCGCTTGTGTTTTCGACGCGCATCTATCCCGAGGCCTATGGCGTGACCGTTGACGCTCCGGGCGCGGATGTGACCTACCACGCGCTCAGCTTCTAGGCGATTCGTCGCATATCGGCGTTATACTGCAGCCGTTGCCCACGATGCGGGGAACACCCGCATCGTGGGTTTTTGCTCATGAAGGGACGGTGCCGTGTGGATGTACAACAGCTAGAAGAGGCCTGGGCTGCAAGGGCTGGCGCGCGTGAGGCGCGGTTGCTTGCGGCCTCGCATGTGCCAGCAGCGCTGTTGCAGCTGGGGATTGTGTGTCCCGGCGATCGTCTGGTTGCCTTTGCGGACGACTTTGCCGATGCGTTTGCGTGCGGCTTTGATGGCTGCGACGTGGCTATGGTGGGGGAGCCGTCGGTTGCGGCGTTTGCTGCTGCGTCCGATGGCTTTGATGCTTCGTTTGATGCCGAGGGGCCTCACCTGTGGTGGTTCGTCAACTCCATTGGCGGGTTTGGACTGCGCGTGCCCGATCTTCGCGCGTTAGGCCGCGCAGCGCGTGTGGCTCATGCACTGCTCGTGGTGGATAACACCGTGACTGGTGTCTTTGGGTGCGATCCGCTGCGTTTGGGTGCCGTGCTGTCGCTCGAGGCGCTCGACCGCGTGTGCGCCGGCAAGGCCCTGCGCAAGTTGGTTGCCGTATCGGTCGCGCGCTCGCAGCTCAAGCGCCATCGCGTGGATGCCGCGGCTGAGTGCGCGCATGCCCTGCTTGAGGGCTGTGGCTTGGCCAAGCTTGATATGCCTGCTGACGAGGCCGGTATACTGGAGCGCGGGCTGGACTCGCTTAACGTCCGCATGCAGGCGCATTTCGACCGCGCCCGTGCACTAGCCGAGTACTTGGCTGCCAACGAGATGGTGCGCATCGTGCGCTATCCCGGGCTGAGCTCGCATCCCGACCATGCGGTTGCAACGGGAATCCTCGAGCATGGTTTTGGCCCGGCAGTTGAATTTGACCTTATCGAGCGTAGCGCGGGAGAGCTGTTCGTCGCTTTGCCGGGGGAGTTTCGCACATCGCCTGCCGGCGGCGCAACGACGCGTCTTTCGGCCCCACGCGGCAAGCAGGGCAGCACCATCCGCCTCTTCGCCGGCACCGACGACCCCTTGATCGTGGCCGCCACCCTAGACAACGCCCTTCGCAACTAGCTAAATCATCCTCGACTTCATAAGTTGCGGTGAAATATGGATTGATTTACGGCTTTAACCGCATAAACAGTCCCTATTTCA
>CAVEDI010000215.1:0-14661 GCA_963614405.1 Oscillospiraceae bacterium
ATAGGTGGTTGCCAGGGTATCGGCACCTGCAAAGGCGCGATCGGTCAGCAGCAGCGCATCGTCGGCGCCTCGAGCGATGCAGTCGCGCAGCAGCGACTCGGTCGCGGGGATGCCCATCGACACCACCGTCACGCGCACATCCATGCCAAAGCCGATAAAGTCGTCCTTCAGCGCCAGCGCGCATTCCAAAGCGCTCGCATCAAAGGGATTAATGACCGCCTGCTTGCCATCGCGCACGATGGTATTGGTCTTGGGGTCCATCTTGACCTCGGTGCTGCCCGGCACGGCCTTGACGCACACCACCATATGGAAATCGCTCATCTTCACGCGCCCCCTTTCTGGACGAGCTCATCCAAGAGCTTCTCCGAAAACAGGTTACCGCGACCCAGCTGCCCGGCAGGATCGAGCTGGAGCTTGAGCCGCGCCGACTCGACCATGGCCTCGTGACCGTACATCGTCTCCAAGAAGCCCGCCTTGATCTTGCCGACGCCGTGTTCTGCGGAGACGGCACCGCCCATGGCCGTGACCTCGGAAGCCCACTGGGCAAAGAGTTCTCCGCCGCGGCGATAATCCTGTGCATCGCGCGGCAGAATGTTCACATGCAGATGGTTGTTACCGATATGCCCCCAGGCGGCAGATTCAAGCCCACTTTCCGCCAGCGTGCGGCGATAGAGGGCGATAACATCGGCCAAGTGCGCGTTGGGCACCGACATGTCCGAACCCAGTTTGGTGATGGTGGGATCCATGCGGCGGCGCTCGTCGATGAGTATGTTGACGCTCTCGGGCACCGCATGGCGGAAGAATCGCTGACACTCGCGATCGACCTCGGTGCGCGCGACCCATGTCGCATCGTCACTGCCGCCCGCAAGCTCCAGTACCCACCCCAAGTGATACAGCTCCTCAGTCGCCTGGGCTTCGTCGTCGCAGTCGAGCTCCACGTAGACACAGACCTTGGCGTCTTTGTCGAGCGCAGGCAGCGAGGCAAACGCCGTCGACTGCTCGCGCTGGCGACGTAGAATATCCAGGGCGCCAGCATCGAAGTACTCGATGGCAGCCGCATGGGACAGGACGGGACGCACAGAATCGGTGAAGGACACGGCCTTGTCTTCGCTGTCGAAGAAGCAGCTCACGCCCCAAACGACCGCGGGTGCCACCTGCAGGGCAATCTCGAGTTCGGTGATGACGCCGATTGTGCCACACGCACCGATAAACAGATCGATGGCATCCATATCGTCAGCAACGAAATAGCCCGAAGCATTTTTTGTCTTGGGCATGGTATAGCCGGGAAGATCGAGCTCGAGTGTACGGCCCGCTGCCGTCACGAGCGACAGGTGGCGGCCCTGGGCAAAAGCCTCGCCGCGCCGAAGCTCAAGCAAATCGCCATCAGCCAGCACGACGTGGAGTCCCGTGATATGTGGGCGCATGGGGCCGTAGGCGTAGCTGCGGGCACCGGAGGCGTTACATGCCGCCATGCCGCCCAGACAGGCAGACGCCTCGGTGGGATCGGTGGGAAAAAACTGCTCGGGAGCCTCTTGGAACTCCTCGTAGGCCTCAAGCGATGCCTGGTCCCAACCAGCGGTCGGCAGCACCTTCTTGCTCAGCTGCTTGCGCAGCTCCGAGAGCACAACGCCCGGCTCCACGCGCAGCAGAAATTGGCCTTGTTCATCGCGGCGAAGGCCCAAATAGCGATTCATACGGGAAGTATTGAGGATATGCCCGCCGTGGGGCACGGAGCCGGCGGCAAGGCCGGTTCGGGCACCCTGAACCGTTACCGGAACACGCTCGGCATGGAGCTTTTCCAAAATGGCACGGACCTCGTTTTCCGTTGTCGGAAACGAGATGCTCGAGGCCTCGCCCGATGCGCGAGATTCATCGCGGCCATACTCTTCGAACTCGTCGGTGAAGGGTTTGATGGTTGCAGACACGCGAACTCCCCCTTTAGCTAACTACAGTGTTTGCAGGGAGATGTTACCGCATCGTTTCGTCGACGTGTTCGAGACCGTCTCCATAATTGGCGTTTTTTACGTTCGTGCAATTCGGCGAGCGGCTTGATTTCCTCGGCAGACGATGCTTTTGACACATATGGCCCCGCCGTCGCCGACCGCGCGATTGTCGCTCGAAAAAAGTTGGAGTATTTTTTGCCGCCTTTTACCTGCGGAGACGCCAATCCGTCAAGCATTTGGTCAGCAATTGGTCAAGTAGCGGCTGATACCGTCGGCATCGACAGCCAAAACCGATAGAAGTTTTGGCCCCAGAAGCAGGGAGGTTCCCATGGCATATTACTGGCCCCAGTACGGCATCGCCATCGAAGTCGACGACGATCCCCATCTCCTGCCTTTCGACGAAGAGGCATTCCCCGATACGACGGTCTACCACGTTACCACCGATGTGATCTGCGACCCCGAGTCGTTCTCGGCGCTCGCCCACCACATCGCGCATATCCACGACATCAAGCTCCCTCCCGACTTCGAAGAACTCGTCTACTCGCGCCGCCTGATGCTTCACATGCTCTTTGGAGCGGACCCGTCCACCTTTGCGCGCATCTATACCGCCAAGGATGCCGCATGAGCGCGAAGAAGCCGCCCCGCTTTGCGGACCTGGGTCGTCGCAAGAAGCTCATCGTTGCCTGCTTGGCCATCGTCTGCGCCCTTGTCGCCGTAGGACTATACGCTTGGCAGTCGCAGCCCGTACCCGAGGCGGGCGCTTCGGTCACGACGGCCGAGGGCAAAACGCGCCAGGAAATCCAAGATGAGCTCGACGCCATCGTCCGCGACAACATGATGACGATTTCGGTCGCACCGGTCGCTCAGCTGCAGGAGGACGGCAAGCTGCGCGTCAACGTGCAAAACGTCCAAGACAATAAATTTCCCCAGCGATTCCGCGTCATCCAAAACGACGAGACCATGTACGAATCCGGTGTGGTCGAGACCGGCAAGACAATCGAGACGTGCCCCGCCGGCGACATCAAAGAAGGCGAGGCGTACATCGAGATCCAGGCACTCGATGCAAAGACTCTCGACAGCCACGGCAATCCGACACGTGTCAAGGTACGGGTTGAGCAAGCCGAGAACTAGCTTTCCGGCCGACGCGGCACCGCACGCAATTCACCAGCATTCGTCCAATCATCGCGGGGACGGCCCGCGGCGAATAGAAAGGAACGACCATGGACATCACCAGGAACATGAACGGAGCCAGAGCGCTCGTCGTGGGCGCAGGGCTCGCGCTCGCGCTCGCAATGGGCGCCGCCCCGACGCCAGCTATGGCGGCCGGGCGCGTTGGAACCACGAAAGTAATGGTCAGGACCGAGATCGACAACGTTGAGTTCAAAGTTCCGACGGTTATTCCCTTCGTCGCCAAGGCCGACGGCACGCTTCAGGGCCCCTCAGAAGACGCGACCACCATCGACAATCATTCGGCCTACGGCATCCATGTCACCAACATGAAGATCGACGCCATGAACACCTGGACCATTGCTGCCGACGCCAAGGCCGGAACCGCACAGAACTCCATCGACTTTAAGGTCGGCCCCGACGGCGCACTCCAGAACGCCAGCGCCGCAATGCAGGGGACGGGCCTCGATCTTTCCAAGAACGCAGCCTTCGACATGGGCTACCAGGGCATTGCCGGCGGCACGGACAAAATTAAGCTCAAGACAAGCGGAAACGTCGCCCGCGTCACGCGCGACATCTTCCACGTAACCGGCGAAGGCGATCAGGTTGCAACGATTACCTGGACGGTCGAGCCCGGTGCGCACACGGCATAAGGCCGCCGCCCTGGCCGCCGCCGTCAGCATCCTAGCGTTTGGGCCAGCCATGGCCTTTGCCCAGCAAGAACAGGCGCAGGCCGCCACGCAAGTGACGGTCGACCTCTCGGAGCTCGACCGCGGCGACCGCGAGGAACCGCTGGCGCAGACAGGCGACAGACGATGGCTCTTGGCAGCAGGCGCCACAGCAGCAGGCACGGGAACCGCCGGCCTCGGTCTGCACATCAAACGCAGCCAGAAACAAAACACGGACAGACCGCACTAAATTAGCTAAGGAGACCCCATGGCATCGAAGAACCTTTTGCCCGTCGTCGCACTCTGCGGCGCGCTCGCAACCGGAACGCCTGTCGCCGCTTGGGCGACTCCCGCCATGGCAGACTCCTTACCAGCAGCCCTAAGTTCCGCACCAAATCCATCGAGCGCCATTGCGTGCAAGCGTTTTTCGATCGCACAGGCCGCGATCTCAACCTCGGGATGCCTTCGTCGTAATACGGACGGCTCGATAGTCGTGGATATCAAGCGTTCGAACAAGGCAAACGGCTCCCAGGCGGGGTGCGCCGTCTGCACGTGGCGCTCGGTTGTGCTCGATGCGGATGGCGATCCATGCAATTTAGAGCTGCGCATCGACATCGCTTCGATCGATGACTCGGCGAACGGAGCGAAGGTCGCCTTCGACGGTACGTTTTTCGAGAAAGGAGGCGGTATATGTCTGGGCTGCGCCGCCGCGAATGCAGACGACACGCAGTCCACCCTCTCATTCACGGCATCGTTGCGGCTGACCAAAGCCGGCACCGATGCCATCGCGGCGGGAGAAGCGTCCCTGCTGTTCTACGCCGTCAGCACCAAAGACACAGACGCTCATTTCGAGAAGCCAGCCGGATCACTCAGCCTTACACGAGGGATAGAGGCAGGCCCTATTGAAATCGATTCCCACGCGCAAAGCAGGCAACGCATTCTTGCTGACCCGGCGCTTCTCAAAATGGAGTGGAACGGATCCGGAGCCATCGGAATTCTCCCCTCCGCGCTTGACGCCAAGACGCTCCCCTCAAACGACGAACCCATCAACGCAACCATACAAGAAGAGAGCGCGGATAAAGAAGCAGGTGCGGGCGACACGCCGTCGCCGACAAACGGCGTCCCAGCTTCTCTCGAAGCACCGAATGAGCCCGCTGCCGATCCAAACAATCCCGAGCTCGCGGACAGCCTGGGGCTTGCTGATCCTCAAGAGATCGATGAAGGTAACTGCTGCGTGCTTGCCGCGCTCGACCACACAGAGGTCATCGACGCTGCGAACATCGAAGTTGCCGCCGCCAATCAGCCCGTCCGCAAGTCGGCTATCATCGCATTTCCTGAATCCATCGAAGTCGTCTTTTTGCCATCGGGCGAGGTCGTGGCCCCAACACTGCTCACCTTGTTGGGCGCCAAGAATACTCGAAACGAAATTAAAAAGGTCACAGTTGTCGACCCCGCAACCACCGCCAAGCTGCGTCTATACGCCGTTGCCGCAAACGGAAGCACGACCCTGGAATTCGATGGCGACACACTTCTAGCCTGGCGACGTCTGGACATTATGCAAGACGTCTCGTACCAGATCGAGCTCGAAGGGTTTGATCGTGCCCGCGATGCCAATATCATCGCCGCGGCTATTGAATCCCCGCAGCGGCTTATGACACTGCGCTTTGAATACTATCCCTATGTCCCGACAACCACCTGAGGCTTAAATGCTGCGCATCATTCCTAATACCACTTATATAACGTATTAGATGAGTCGCGATGTACCTCGCATTTCGTTCTGCTACGATTGCCACGTTGGCATCAATACAGGAGGGCTCATGCCGGGCTTGGGAACAATCATCAACGTTGTGCTTTTAGTTGCGGGCGGTCTTTTAGGATTAGCGGGCGGCCGCTTCATTACACCGCGCATCCAAGACACGCTCATGAAAGCATCGGGGCTGTGCGTCCTGTTTATCGGCCTGGGCGGCACCATGCAAAAGATACTCATCATCGATGGAAAGGCGCTAGCGACCACCGGTACCACCATGCTCATCGTCTCATTTGCGCTCGGTTCGCTCATCGGCGAGGCCGTCAACTTGGAAGCCGCCATCGAGAACCTTGGCGAATGGCTCAAGCGCAAGACTGGCAGCGAGGGCGATAACGAGTTCACCAACGCTTTTGTCTCGACTTCACTCACCGTGTGTATCGGCGCCATGGCCATTGTGGGATCGATCCAGGACGGTCTGCTCGGTGACTGGTCAACGCTTGCCCTGAAAGGCGCATTGGACTGCATCATCGTCTGCACCATGACGGCGTCGCTTGGCCGCGGCTGCATTTTCTCCGCCCTGCCCGTCGCCGTGTTCCAGGGGACGATCACGTTGTTTGCCGGCGCGCTCTCCCCCATCATGACTACGGCAGCCCTCAACAGCCTTTCGCTCGTAGGCTCCATGCTCATCTTCTGCGTCGGCGTCAACCTCATCCGTCCTCAGACCTTCCGCACGGCCAATATGCTCCCCTCCGTCGTCATCGCCGTCATCTACGCCCTCCTGTTCTAAATCTATCAACGCAGCGGTATCTCGAACACCTGTTTGATGCTGTGCTATGATATGAGGTCACCGTGGCTGCGTTCGAGAGGAGGAGCGGTGGCCGACCAGGACATCAAGATGCTCATCGAGCGCATTATGGCCGAGGCCCGGACCCATCAGTCTGCCCGCTTCTCACATGAAGTCTATGCAGACGAGCCGATTCTCAAGACCGGCCGACAGATGCAGAACTTCCTTCCCGACCAATACCGCAAGATGCGCGAGATATCGCGCTGGCAGGATGACCCCAAAGGCGGCGCGGGTCGCTGGCTTTCGGAAGCCGAGCTTTTTTACCGTCAGGGCCTGCTGATGGCCGACTTTGAGGACGACTGCCCCTACAACGGCACCTTTAAGTCGTACTTTCCCACCTACAATGCCATGAGCGATCGACAGTTGCGCGGCTACTTTACCTGGCGTGCCCAAGTGCGTCGCGGAACCGTCGAGGAAACGTCTACATCCTTTGCCTTTCTGTATCTCTATGAGCTGATTTGCGGCATTGGCGTAGATGATCCGCTCGAAGGTTTTAACAAGATCAAGGCCTTTTGGGATGTCTATCGCGCCTTCGAGCCCGGCATCGACCGGTTTGCGCGCGTGTGGCTGCAGGATTACGCCGTTTTCCACGGACTCGACCCCAAGCTACTTCGCGACTCTAAAACCGTCATGTTCGATAACGCCCTTATCGAGCTACGCCGCGCAGCGCGAGACCTCTCGCCTGTACCGGCGCCGTCGGCCCAAGTCCCCAAGCGTCGCAAAACCTCCGAGCCCACGCTCCCCCTTCCGCCCGACGAGGCAGGCGAGGAGCGACTCATGACCGCTATAAACGCCCTCTCCACGTACAACCTGAATAACTCACGGCTCGACCGTTCCCACCATCGCGACCTGCGCCACGTGGCATGCGCCGTGTATGTCCGTATGGCGCGCTACTATGACACGCACCGAAAGACCGGCATCGTAGCGAGCTTGTTTGGGGAGGAGACGGCCATGCCCTACACCATGTTTGCCTCGGCCGTGTTCTTTGCGCCCGAGCGCCACGAGGACTGCGAATATCGCCTGGACCCCATTCACATCTACCGCTGCCAAAACGGCTTTTGGGAATGCATGCGAATTCACGGCAGCAGGCAAAAAAGCAGCAAGCTTGGTGAGATGATGCGCGCCTGCGACCAACGCCTACGCCTGGCCCTAGACCCCACCCACCCCCTGAAGGAGGAGAAGGTCCCCAAATATCTGGCCAAGATCATCGATGACGAGATCATGGCATGGCTTTCGTGGGACGCCGCACACCAGCCCATCAAGATCGATATCGATTTGAGCCAGCTGGGGCACATTCGGAGCGCCGCCGCGCAAACGCGCGAAGCGCTTTTGATCGATGAGGAACGCGAGGACGACGCATCCGCAGAAGCCGAGGCAGCGGACTCAGGGCAACCGGAAGCCGAGCCCGTAACCGACGCGATTGTCGAACCGGTCGTGGCATCCATTCGGCAGGACTTGACCGACGAGCCGACCATATCCACCGAACAGTTTGGTGTCGTGGCACCGCTTCTCGCGCCGACGCCCGCGTTCGCAGCTGCTGCGCCCGCTGACGCCACAAACGAACTCGCGCCCGCCGCAGATGCCTTCCTTCGCGCACTGCTCGAGCAAAACGCAGCGCAAGCGACATCGGCAGTGGCGCACTCGGGACAGAGCGAGGACATGCTCGTCGATACCATCAACGAGGCGCTCTTTGACCTGGTGGGCGACACCGTAATTGAATTTAGCGCGGCAGGGCCGCAGATTATTGAGGACTACGAAGCAGACGTGAGAGGATACCTAGACCATGAGTGATACCGCCTCCGCAGCACCCCGCGTGCCCAAGCGCGTCGCTGCCGTCATTCTCAACTCGCTCAAGGGCGGCGTGGTCCCGCGCATCGGCCTTCCCTACATTACCGTAGGGCGCGAGGTCGAGATCCGCGCCCTGCTCACCGATCTGAGTCTCATCGCCGACGGTGGTGCGAGCTTCCGCTTTCTGGTCGGTCGTTACGGCGCCGGCAAGAGCTTTTTGCTCCAGACCATCCGCACGCACGCCATGGGTGAGGGATTCGTCGTCGCCGATGCAGACTTATCCCCCGAGCGCCGTCTGCAGGGCGGGCAGGGGCAGGGCCTTGCCACCTACCGCGAGCTCATACGCAATATATCGACCAAGACGCGCCCCGAGGGCGGTGCGCTCAACCTTATTCTTGATCGCTGGGTCGCCTCGTACGCCGACGTCGACGAGTCGGTCGTCAATGCCCAACTGGCCCCGCTCGAGGAAATGGTCCACGGCTTCGACTTCACCCGCATGCTCCGCCGCTATCGCACGGCCGTATCCGAGGGCGACGAAGAAGCCATGAGCCGCGTGACCAAATGGATCCGCGGCGAATACCGTACCAAGAGCGAGGCTCGCGCCGAGCTGGGCTCCTCGACCATCATCAGCGACGACGACTGGTACGACTACGTTAAGCTCATCGCGCGTTTTTTGGTCTGCAGCGGCTACAAGGGTATGTTGGTGCTCATCGACGAGCTCGTGAATCTGTATAAGATTCCCAACGCCATCACGCGCCAGTACAACTACGAGAAAATCCTGACCATGTACAACGACACACTCCAGGGCAAGGCGCAGTATCTGGGCATGATTATGGGCGGCACGCCAACCTCCATCGAAGACCGCCGCCGCGGCGTGTTCTCCTACGAGGCTCTGCGCAGCCGACTCGCTCAGGGTCGCTTTGCGCGCGAGGACCTTAAGGACATGCTCGCGCCCATCACCCGTCTGCAGCCACTCACCTACGAGGAGCTGCTGGTGCTGATCGAAAAACTCATGCAAATTCACGCCGGCTACTTTGGCTGGACGCCCACGCTTACCGAGAACGACTTGGTGAACTTCCTCAAGATCGAGTTCGGTCGCGTGGGAGCCGACACGCATCTGACGCCGCGTGAAGTCATTCGTGACTTTATCGAGCTGCTCGACATCCTATGCCAAAACCCCGACGCCAACGTGGCCGAGCTGCTGCAAAGCGTCGGCGGCGACGCGCTGGCGCCGGCAGCCGCAACAGGCGACACCGATACCGCAGGCGGCGACCGTAACTTCGCCGAATTCACCATCTAACCTGCCAAAAAGGGACAGGTTTATTTTGGCAGGCTCTATCTGGGCAAACGTTGAAGCAGTAATGCAGCAAGCCACTGCCCGCCGCGTTGAGAGATTCGCTTTTGAAAGGAGGCCCCGTGAACGCCTTTGACCGCTACGCCCCGTTTATCCAAGACTTCATCTACTCCCACGATTGGGAGAGCTTGCGCTCCATCCAGGTTGCGGCGGCAGATGCCATCTTTAACACGCAGGACAATGTGCTCCTGACGGCATCCACGGCTTCCGGCAAAACCGAGGCGGCCTTCTTTCCCATCCTGACCGAGTTTTGGGAGAACCCGCCCGCAAGCGTGGGCGCCCTCTACATTGGCCCCCTCAAAGCGCTCATCAACGACCAATTCGTCCGCCTCAACGACCTGTGCGAAGAGGCCGATATCCCCGTCTGGCACTGGCATGGCGATGTCTCACAATCACACAAGGCAAAACTCATCAAAAAGCCGAGCGGCATCCTACAGATTACGCCTGAATCGCTCGAGGCGCTCCTGATCCATAAGCACATGGCGATTCCGCGCATGTTCTGCGATCTGCGCTACGTCGTCATCGACGAGGTCCATTCGCTCATGCGCGGCGACCGCGGCGGGCAGACGCTCTGTCTTATCGAGCGCCTCTCGCGCATGGCAGGCGTGCAGCCTCGACGCATTGGCCTTTCGGCCACCATCGGCGACCCCGAGCGCACGGGCGCTTTTCTCTCACAGGGAACGGGGCGCGACTGCGTTATCCCCCGTTTTGAGGAACCGCGTCGCGTGTGGCGTATCTCCATGGAGCACTTCTACAACTCGGGTCCCCAGGCACAGCAGCGAGGATTCGAGAGCATGGGTCCTCAAGAGGCCGAAGTGCTTGCATGCGAGCGCATTGAGGCAGCGGCACCCGCGGCACTGCCCGCCGGCGCCCAAGACATGCGTCACAGCGGACAGCTCACACAAGAGGAGCGCCGTCAACGTCGTGAGCGGGCACGGGGCAAGGCCGCTCCCAAAGACCGTCGCACTTCCTCGGCCCCCGAGGGCGAAGTCGACATCCCACGAGCGACCGAGCAGGCGCTTCTCAACCCCACCGACACGGCGCCCGACAACGCCGACCCCGGTATGGGCTATATCTTTGAGCATACGCGCGGCCGCAAGTGCCTGGTCTTTGCCAACTCGCGCGAGGAGGCAGAGGCCGTGTGCTCCATGCTGCGCAGCTACTGCGAAAGTCGACACGAGCCCGACCGCTTTCTCATCCATCACGGCAATCTTTCGGCATCGCTGCGCGAGACGGCAGAAGAGCTTATGCGCGACGAGGAGCAGGCGCAGACAACCGTCACCACCTCAACGCTGGAGCTCGGTATCGATATCGGCCGCCTGGAGCGCGCCTTCCAGATTGACGCGCCGTTTACCGTCAGCTCCTTTTTGCAGCGCATGGGGCGCACAGGCCGTCGCGACCTTCCTCCCGAGATGTGGTTTGTCATGCGCGAGGAAGAACCCGAGCCGCGCACGATGATGCCCGAAACCATTCCCTGGAAGCTCCTGCAGGGCATCGCGCTCGTACAACTCTATCGCGAGGAAAAGTGGGTCGAGCCGCCCGAGCTCGATCGACTCCCCTACAGCCTGCTCTATCACCAGACTATGTCGACCCTCGCCAGCACCGGAGAGCTCACGCCGGCCGAACTTGCCCAGCGCGTGCTCACGCTCAGCTATTTCCATCGCGTCTCGGCCGATGACTATCGCGTGTTGCTGCGCCACCTCATCAAGATCGACCATATCCAGGTCACCGAAGGCGGCGGGCTCATCGTGGGCCTCGCGGGCGAGCGCATCATTAACAACTTTAAGTTCTACGCCGTGTTCCAGGAAAACGAGGAGTTCACCGTTCGCAGTGAGTCGGCCGAGTTGGGCACAATCGTCAATCCCCCACCGCCCGGTGAGCGCATCGCCATCGCCGGACACTGCTGGATTGTCGAGGAAGTAGACTGGAAGCGTCATACCGTCTTTGCCACGCAGGTCAAAGGCCGTGTGCCGGCCTACTTTGGCGACTGTCCCGGTGACATCAACACGCACGTACTCGAGCGCATGCGCAAGGCGCTCAACGAGCATGCGGCATATCCGTATCTCATGGGCAACGCACGGGCACGTCTTGCACAGGCTCGCCATACGGCCGAGATTTCGGGCGCGGGGGCCAAGCCGCTCATTAACCTGGGCGGCGACACCTGGGTGCTCTTCCCCTGGCTGGGCAGCTACGCCTTTTTGGCGCTCGAGCGCATGCTCAAGATTAAATGCGCCGCGGAGCTGGGCCTTCGCGGACTCGACCCATCACGCCCGTACTTTATGCAGTTTAAGATGAAGGCCGACGAGGAGACGTTCTTTGAGGTACTCGCAGCCGAGGCCGAAAAGGACTTCGATCCCATCGAGCTCGTCTATCCCGGCGAGGTGCCTTATTTTGATCGCTACGACGAGTTTGTTCCCGAAGAGCTCGTGCGCAAGGGCTTCGCCGAAGGCGTACTCGACATCGAGGGTATGAAGCAGCGCGTCCTCAGCTGGCGCGACCACGCCTAAGACCAGTCTTTTTTGGGACGGGGAGACTTACTTGTCGCGAAGGACGGTACCGAGGAAGTCGGTGTCGAAGGGCACAGCTTCGGCAAAGGCGTAGTCGCCGTCGCTGGCGATGAGCAGATAATTCTCCTCGCCGCCGAACTCTGCATCGCCACATGGGACCACCCAAGCATGGTCGAACACCTCAAGCGCCGTGGCGGCACAGTCGCGCAGGAACGTCACATCGCTCCCCTCGTTTGCACTCACGATATTGGCAACGTAGACGCCACCGACATTTAGGCTGCCCCGCACCAAACGCAATGCCTCAACCGTCGCCAGCTCGCGTACGGGCTCGGCACCGCCAAAGCAATCGCTCACGACCACGTCGTAGCGACGATGGCCCACGCTCGTCACACCCAAATACGAGCGAGCCTCAGCGGTTATCACCCGCAGGCGATCGCCCACCGCGTGCTCCAGCTCATCCAGGTAGAACCAACGGCGCGCCAAGCGCGTTATCTCTCCGTCATACTCGATAACGTCCATACGCAAGTCCTCGTGCGACATCAGCGCAAATTTGGGATAGGCAAACCCGCCGCCACCTAGCATAAGCATACGGTTGATACCGTGACCATAAGCGTCGCGCATCGCATTCTCGGCCTCAAACACATCGTCAAACGCACGATAGTACGCAAAGACGGGCTCCGCCCAACGCTCACCAACGTAGCTTGCGCTTTGGTAGACGCCGCCTTGCACCAACACGCGAATCTCATCGCCGTCCCCATCGTGCACGCGTTTCACACGCGCCAACCCATTGCGGGTTCGCGCAACCTGCAGACAGGCAGCACGAACAGCGACAGCGGCCGCACCAAGCGCCGCGGCTCCCAGAGCAACGCCGGCAACGACGCCGGCAGAAACACTCGGCTTGTTCATCTAGAGCTCCTTTTGCAGATAAAGACCATGGTCATAAAATCCAAGATGGCGATAGTACTCGCGTGTGCCAATCGCGCTGATCACGTTGATGCGCGCATAACCCGCATCCCGGGCAATCTCGCACGCACGCTCTACGAGCAAACGCCCCAACCCGTGATGCTGCGCCGCCTGTCCCTGGTCGCCCACGCGTGCCGCCATGCCATACACGTGTACCTCGCGAATCATCGCCTCGTCCGGCGACGTCGGCAACTCGTCAGCATGCGCGGCAACAAACGAATGGTCGGGCAGCGACAACCGCAAAAAGCCCGCGATCTTGCCCTGCGGCGTCACCCACTGAAAAAAGCGCTCGTGCGTCACCGGCGTCTCGTACGCCACCTCCTCATCAAGAGATAGCTCATCCAAGTCGGCACCCGCCGTGCTGATCTCGCGATAGCGAATCTCACGCACCGTCGCACCATCACCCCGAGCAGCCAGGCGGTTCTCAACGAGCTGGCGCAGGTTGGGCTTCTTGTTGCCCACCATGATGTCATCGGAGCTAAAATCGCGGATCATGCGGCTGATACGGCAGAACGCCGGCGTCACCACGATGTCGTCGGCTAACACATCGAGCAGTTCTTCCTCGGTATAGGGACGCCACTCGCCGCGCTCGTAACAGCCCACCAGACGCGAGCCCTCGATGAGCGCACACGGGTAGACCTTGACCTCGTCGGGCATAAAGGCGCTCTCGGTCATAAAGCGCTCGTAATCGCGCTTGTCCCCTTCGGGCGTGGCGCCCAGCAAGTTGAGCATAAAATGCGCGTGGATCTTAAAGCCAAACAGGCGCGCAAGCGAAAACGCCCGTTCAATCTGCGCCACCGAAATGCGACGCTCGTTGATATCGAGCAGGTGCTGGTCGAGGCTCTGGATACCCATCTGGATCTTGGTGCAGCCTAGGCGGCGGATGAGCGTAAGCGCCTGCGGCGTTACGGCATCGGGGCGCGTCTCGACAACGAGCCCCACCACGCGATGCTTCGCCGTCTCGTTGATGCGCTGCTGACGCTCAAGCTCCTCCATCGTTGCCGCCTGCCACTCGGCAACCTCGCCCCACGGCGTACCGGGGCCGTACAGACGACGCACCGCGCGGTTATACCCGCCCACGGCAGCATCAACACGCTCCTGTTCGTCGACAACGCCGGCAGCAAGCTCAGCCTCGTCTGTCGCAATGCCGGCGGCCCGATAGCGCTCGCGGCGCTCTACTACCACCGGCGGCAGCGCATCGGTGGGCGCGTCATCGAGCAGGCGCCCCGCCTCGGCACGGCTGATGCCCGGACGCGCCAACATGGGGTTAGCCGCCACACCAGCCACGGCATCGTCATTGAGCGCGCGGAAGAGCTCCGACATAAACCATGTCTGATAGCCTTCCGGATAGTCGCTCCAGGTACCGCCAAGCACAATGAGCTCGATCTTATCGGTCGCATGCCCCATTTGCGAAAGCGCCGTCAAACGGGCGCTCACCTGCAGATACGGGTCGAAGCAGTTTTGCTCCGCACGGGCACACGCCGGCTCAGCGTGCAGATAGCTCTTGGGCATGCGCAGGTCGCTGGGGCAAAACAGGCAATCGCCCGAGCACGGCCACGGCTTGGTAATGACGGTAATGGTCGCCACGCCCGAGGCCGTTCGGCGCGGCTTCATACGCAGCACCTTCAGCAGTTGACGTTCCAGATCGGCATCGACATTCCACGCAGCCCACCGAGCCGG
>CAVEDI010000216.1:0-2456 GCA_963614405.1 Oscillospiraceae bacterium
TCCTGCTCGCACGGAGAGCACATTAAGTGCTCTCCGGCTCGTGCGGAACTCGCGATCAACCTAATGCCTTTCGGGCAGCCACGGACCTCTCGGATCCAATGCGCCACACGCCGGACTGGGTTATCTGAATAAATATGGTGAAGGCCCCTTTCGGGGCCTTCTTTGTTAAAGGAATTCTCCGACTCGGTGGACTTCGGGTTCTAGGTCTACGTTGAATTGGTCTTTGACGGTTGCTTGGATGTGGCGGATGAGTTCGTCGACGTCGGCGGCGGTGGCGTGGTCGGCGTTGACGATGAAGCCGCAGTGCTTCTCGCTCACCTGCGCGCCGCCAACGGCGTGTCCTCGCAGGCCGGCGTCCATGATGAGCTTGCCGGCAAAATAGCCCTCGGGGCGCTTGAAGGTGGAGCCGGCACTCGGCATGTCGAGCGGCTGCTTGTCCTCGCGGCGCTGGCGGTAGCCGTCCATGTCGGCCTTAATCATCGCGGCGTTGCCCGGGGCGAGATTGAAAGTGGCCGAAAGCACGATGAAACCGTCGTCGGCAATGCGGCTCTTGCGATAGCCCAGATTGAGCTCGTCGACATCGAACTCGATGATGTTGCCGCTGCCGCGGGTGCCGTCGTCGAGCTGGCGAGCGGGTTTGTAGACGCGCACGGACTCCAGCACATCGGCCATGCAGGCACCGTAGGCACCGGCGTTCATGTAGCAGGCGCCGCCGACCGATCCGGGGATGCCCGAGATGGGCTCCATGCCGGTGAGGCAGGCCTCGGCTGCCGCGGCTGCGACATCGGAAAGCAGCGCGCCGGCGGCCGCCGTGACATGCGTACCGTCGACCGTGATGTCGGAGAGGCCCTCGCCCAGCGCCACAACGACGCCGCGGATGCCCTTGTCGCCGACGAGTAGGTCGGAGCCGTTGCCCACAATGGTGAGCGGCAGGTCGCAGCGATAGCAGGTGTCGAGCGTGGCGACGAGGCCCTGCTCGGTATCGGGCGTGACAAAGACGTCGGCCGGGCCGCCGATCTTAAACGTGGTGTGCTCGCGCATGGGCTCGCTCATGAGCACGTTGTCCTCGCCGGCAACGCCAGCAAGCGCGCACAGCAGGTCCTCGTTAAAAAAGTCGTTCTCGTGCATATGAATATCCGCCTTTTGGTGGTCGTCGTCATCAATCGATTGCAATATACCCCACCCGGACGGATTTGGTGCGCTGACGGCGATAAAACAGCCGTCTACCGGATTGGTAAAGTGTTTATCACCGAGGTAGAGGGGTAGTCGCTATACTTTCAAGAGATTGCGCGTAAACCCGGAAGGAGCGAGATGGCCAACAAAGTCACCCTCAAGCAGATCGCCCAGGAGGTGGGGCTTTCCCCCTCGTCGGTCTCGCTTGTGCTCAATAATCGGCCCTGTCGCATCTCGGAAGAAAACCGCAAGCTCATCAAAGAGGTCGCGGCGCGCAACCACTATGTTCCCAACCAGATCGCGCGCAGCCTGGTCATGCGCGAGTCGCGCACGCTGGGCCTTATCGTTCCTAACATCGAGAGCCGCTTTTTTGCCTCGCTCGCCGGTAGTCTGGAAAAGCGCTGCCGCGAGGACGGCTATGCGCTCTTCATTACCAGCTCGGGCGGAAGCGCCGATGACGATCTGGAGCTGCTACGCCAGCTGGTGACGCGCGGTGTCGACGGCGTCTTTCTGGTGGTGGGTGACGAGTTCTCCGACGACCGTGCCCTGCGCGAAGAAGTCAGCCACCTGCCCGTCCCGGCCGTAATGGTCGACCGTGCCATTGAGGGACTCGAGTGCGACAAGGTGATGTTCGACCACGAGATGGGCGGCTATATGGCCACCCGCTATCTGATTGAGCAAGGCCACCGCCGTATTGCCTGCCTGGTTAACGCGCGTCGCTCCAATACGGGCCGCAAGCGACTTGCCGGCTATGAGCGCGCACTGCGTGAGGTCGGCCTGCCTATCGACGCACGCTTGGAGTTCGAGAGCGAGTATTACATTCCGAGCGCCTACGAGGCCTCGGAGGCGGTGCTCGCGACCGACGCCACCGCCGTATTTGCAAGCTCGGATAACATTGCCCTCGGTTTGCTCAAGCGCTTGCACGAGATGGGGAAGAGCATTCCGGGTGACATTTCGGTCGTAAGCTATGACAACTCGGCGGCCGACGTTCTTTTTGAGCCGGCGCTGACCGCCATTGAGCAGGATCCTGGTGTCCTTGCGGAGCATGCTTTTGGCTGTATGTCCAAGCGTCTTGCAGGCAGGGGCGGCAGGCGTGCCGAAGAGGTCGTTCTGGAGCCGGCGCTTATCGTTAAGGACAGCGTTCTCGAGCTTACCGAATGTAGCTAAGCGTACCTGTTTGTTTGCATAGATTGCATGCGGAGTGTCCGCTATTTGCCGGCGGGGCCGGGGTGCCTGCCTTGTTTTGAGAAGTTCGCTGAGCCCGCTTCTCAAAACAAGGCAGG
>CAVEDI010000217.1:0-15879 GCA_963614405.1 Oscillospiraceae bacterium
ACAGTACAACCATACTACGCGGCCTAAAAGGGCGCAGGAAGCGGTGACCCGAGGTGACGGTCGAGGGCAATCATATCTACCTCAACGGCACTTACTTTAAGATGCATGGCGTCAACCGCCACGATCACGACGATCACAAGGGCCGCGCCGTGGGCCTCGATCGCATGCGCCGCGACCTGGAGCTCATGAAGCGGCACAACATCAACGCGGTGCGCACGTCCCACTACGCCAACGACCCGCGCTTCTACGAGCTGTGCGACGAGTACGGCATCATGCTGGTCGCCGAGACCGATATGGAGAGCCACGGCTTCGAGAATATCGGCAATATCGCCCTGGTCACCGACGACCCGGCATGGGAGCCGGCCTACGTCGACCGTGTTGAGCGCCTGGTGATGCAGGAGCGCAACCATGCGTGCATCATCATGTGGTCGATGGGCAACGAGAGCGGCTATGGCTGCAACATCCGCGCGATGTACGCCAAGGCTCACGAGCTCGACGGTCGTCCGGTCCATTACGAGGAGGACCGCAACGCCGACACCGTCGACGTCATCTCTACAATGTACTCCCGTGTGTCGCAGATGAACGACTTTGGTGAGCATCCGTTCCCCAAGCCGCGCATCAACTGCGAGTACGGCCACTCCATGGGTAATGGTCCCGGAGGCCTGTCCGAGTACCAGGAGGTCTTCGATCGCTGGGATTGCATCCAGGGCCAGTTCATTTGGGAATGGTGTGACCACGGTTTGGCTGCTGTGACCGAGGACGGCGTTGCCTACGATATGTATGGTGGCGACAACGGCGATTACCCCAACAACAGCAACTTCTGCATCGATGGCATGGTGTTCCCTTGGCAGCAGCCGAGCCCGGGCCTCACTGAGTATGGCCAGGTCATCTGCCCGGTTCGCATGGCTTATGATGCCGAGGCGGGCGAGCTGACTGTCACCAACAAGCGTTGGTTTACCACCCTCGAGGATGTCTGCCTGTCGGCCGAGACCCTGGTGGACGGCGACGTGGTCTGCCGCAAGACGCTCATGCCCGGTGCGGTTGCCCCCGGCGAGTCCGTCCAACTGCCACTGGTGATTCGCGAGGCCGCAGTGGGCGAGACCCTGCTGACCGTGCGCGCCTACACCATGGCCGCTCACGTCTGGTGCGAGCCGATGTTCCAACTGGGCGCAAGCCAGTTTGCCATCGCAAACCATCCGGCGCCGGCCATCGCGGCTCCCACTCGTCCTGAGCTTACGGTCGAGGAGACCGAGCAGGAGATTCGCATTCACTCCCTCAACGGCGAGCTGACCTTCAGCAAGGTAAACGGCACCGTGAGCGAGTGGAAGGCATCCGGCCGTGACGTCATGGCCTCTGGTCCCCAGGTTGGTTTTTGGCATCCGCTCGTCGACAACCACGCCCAGGAGTACGACTCCCTGTGGAAGGACAACTTCATTGATGTAATGCAGACGTCCACCCGCAAGGTTTTTTGGAAGCAGGACGGCAATGCGGTCGTCGTTACCGTGAGCCAACGTATTGCTCCTCCCGTCCGCGCGTTCGGCATGCGCGTCGAGCTTGTCTACACCGTGCTTCCGAGCGGTCGCGTCGACCTCAAGGTTTCCGGCGAGCCCTACGGCGACTATTCGGACATTATCCCGCGCATTGGCATCTCCTTTGAGGTTCCCGGTTGCGATCGTGCCGTCGAGTGGTATGGCCACGGCCCGGGCGAGAACTATCCGGACTCGCTGCGTGCCAACCCGGTCGGTCATTACCGCACTACGGTCGACGACATGTTCACGCCCTACGTTATGCCTCAGGACTGTGCCAACCGCGAGGGTACCCGCTGGGTTGCCCTGCGCTCTAGCCACGGTGATGGCGTGCTGGTGACTCGTCCGGCCGACGCCGCTTCCAACCCGTTCTCGTTCTCGGCATGGCCCTATAGCTGCGAGGCTATTGATAATGCCAAGCACGTCTACGACCTTGTTCCGGGCGACACGGTCACGGTTAACATCAACGACCAGCTGCTCGGCCTTGGCTCGAACTCTTGGGGTTCCGAGGTGCTCGATTCCTATCGCACCCGTTTTGAGAACTTCAGCTTTGAGGTGTCCCTGCGACCGCTGACGTCTGCCGATTTGGCTCAGGCGCTGGCACCCATTAAGGAGGCATAAGCCATGCATGTCTTTAACTCGCGCGCCGATTTCGACGCTCAGATGAAGTCCGTCAAGAAGTGGATGCGTACCGGACAGGCGCTCGACGGCGTTTCTGAACTGCAGCACGATGTGGCGTACTCCATCGGCGACTCGCTGGTGTATTGGTGGGTGAACGCCCACGAGGCGGCTACCGCCGATCTGGTCGGTCACCGTCGCTATCATGCCGTGCTCGCCCCGCTCGGCGGCGACCTGACTGTCGAGGTTGCCCCCAAGGCAGGCCTCACCTGCACCCGCGCCTACAGCGATATCGATGATCGCGAGCGCTTTGAGGGCGCGGGGGAGAAGGTGGTGATCCCTGCCGGCGGCGTTGCCGTCGTCGAAATTGACGAGGCCTACCGTGTCGTGGCCGATGCCGCGGATCCCCGCGTCGTGGTACTGCACGTGACAGTCGAAGGTTATTCCTTCCCCAACAAGTAGTATTCGTCCGCCTGGACGTTTGCTTCGCGCCGTTAAGGGGGATGGCTTTGTTGACTCCCTTTTCCCCATTCCCCTTAGCAGGTGCGCCGTCCGTGTTTGCACTTGCAGCTCGGACGGTTTTAGATGACATTTAACAGATGATTGGGAGGGCTTATGAGCTCTGAAAAACGAGGAACGATTGGTTCGTTCGCTCTGCTGGGCATGACGGTCGCCGCCGTGTTCGGTATCAAGAACATCATCAACAACAACGCGGCCATCGGCTTGGCAGCTGCGCCGTCGTTCTTCTTCGCCACGCTTTTGTACTTTGTCCCCTATACCCTGGTTACCGCCGAGTTCGTCGGCCTCAACAAGGACTCCGAGTCTGGCGTGTACGCATGGGTTAAGACCTCGATGGGTGGTCGCTGGGCGTTCCTGACGGCATTTAGCTACTGGTTTGTTAACCTGTTCTTCTTTGCGTCCGTCCTGCCCAACGTCATCATCTACGCGAGCTACGTGTTCTTTGGTGCCAACGCCGAGCTTTCGCAGCTGTGGATCACCATTATCGAGATCGTCGTCTTTGCTATCGCCACGTGGGTTTCGACCAAGGGCGCTAAGTGGATCGGCTCCATTTCCTCCTTCGGTTCGACCGCGGCTCTCGGCCTGACCGCCGTGTTCATCCTGCTGTCCCTGGCTGCTGCCTTTGGCGGCGTTGAGTTCGCTACGGCTCCTACTCCCGCTAACATGGCTCCCGACATGAGCAACTTCGCAACTGCGTGGGGCTTCTTCGGTACGCTTGCCTGGATCATCCAGGGCGTTGGCGGCGCTGAGTCTGTCGGCGTGTTCCTTAACGACCTTAAGGGTGGCGTCAAGGCCTTCGTGCGCACCGTCGTTATCGCCGGCCTGACCATCGGCCTTCTGTATGCAGGCGCTTCGCTGCTGGTTAACCTGTTCATCCCCGAGGGCGGCGTTGCCATCTCCACCGGTATCTTCGACGTATTCGGCGCTGTCTTTGCCCACTTTGGCATTCCCATGGAAGTGTCTACGCGCGCCATCGGCTTGATCCTTCTCGCCGCCACGCTGGGCTCCCTCATGATGTGGACCTCCGCTCCCATCAAGGTCTTCTTCACCGAGATCCCCAAGGGCGTCTTTGGTAGCAAGATCGTCGAGCTCAACGAGCATGGCATTCCTGCCCGCGCTGCTTGGCTGCAGTTCGCCATCGTCGTCCCCATCCTGATCATTCCGGCCCTGGGCTCCGGTAACCTCGACGACCTGCTCATGATCGTCACCAACATGACGGCTGCCACCGCTCTGCTCCCACCGCTGCTGATTTTGCTTGCCTACTTTATGCTGCGCAAGAACTTTGACGCGGCTCCCCGTGGCTTCCGCATGGGTTCGCGCAGCTTTGGCCTGGTCGTTGCCGCATTCCTGCTTGTGGTCTTCTGCTTCGTGCTTATCTGCGGCACCATTCCGCTCGATCAGCCTCTGTGGCTGACGCTGGTCTACAACGTCGGCGGCGTGGTTGTCTTCCTGGGCCTTGCCGTGATGTGGTACAACCGCTACATCAACCGCCTGCGCGAAACCGATCCCGAGGCTGCTGAGAACGAGCTTCGCCCCTCCGTCCTCGACATGATGGAGTAGCGGCTAGGATTAATCTACGGCTGTGGAATAAATCGATTCCCTTTCCTAAGGAGGGGCCTTACGAGGCCCCTCCTTTTGTGTTTTGGAGCATGGTTTTGGACCCTGTGGTCAAAAAATACCAAATATGAGTACTGTTGCAAAAGAGGTGTCATATTTTTCGGCCTGCTCTGAGCGAAAATGGGCTCATAATCAATTTATCTAGCCCCCTTTAAAGGGCGTTTGACGGCTTTCAACCTCTTCGAATCGCTCAAATTAGGCAATTTGCTCTCGATTTTGCTGCTACTAAATTGGTGACAGTACTCATATTTGCCACTTTTTGACCACGAGGTGTTCAGAGGAGCTCTCGAGAAGCATCTAACGGTACAATAGCTACCACGTGGCTGGGTTTTGCCGGCCGAATGTGCGATGTCGTGGGAGGGGACATGGTCGAGTTTACAAAGACGATTAAAGATCCGTTGGGATTACATGCCCGCCCGGTTGCGCTGCTCTATGACATCATTGCCAAGCATCGTAGCGACGTGTCAGTCAGCATCGGCGATCGCCACACGGATGGCCGCGATGTCATGGGACTCATGGCTCTCTACGGCGAGTGCGGCGAGGACATCATCTTCCGCGTTTCGGGCGTAGATGAGGCCTCCTGCGTTACGTCGATCAGAAACCTCTCGCTCTAACCTCAACAATGTGACAAAGGGGCAGTCCCCTCTGTTGCATCAATTGGTATGGCAAGGCGCCGCAAAGAGACAGTCTTTGCGGCGCCTTTGTTTCGTATAGGAAACTTTTTCGAAATCTGAATGCGGGCCCTTTCCAAAAAGTTAACCACGTGTTAGTTTACTAAAGCGAACATAGGCGTGGTTAACTTTTACCGCGTCGATGTTGAGGACGAACTGACGTTAGGAGCCACTCATGTCTTGCGGACCGCAGATGCCGGCAATGCCGCTTTCGATGGTAAAAGCGGGCGAAACCGTGCGCGTGTCTCGTGTAAAGGGCAATGAGGATATGAAGCACCACCTCAAGGACCTCGGCTTTGTCGAGGGCAGCGAAATCCACGTGGTGAGCTCGAGTGGCGCCAATATCATCGTCACTGTGCTGGGCGCACGCTTTGGCATCGATTCCAAGGTCGCCATGCACATCATGACCGTCGGTTAGTTCGCAGCATTTGATAAAAACCGAAAGGGGGACAAGAGGATGAAGACGTTGGGTGACGTTAAGGTGGGCGAGAGCTCCACCATCGTCAAGCTTCACGGTGAGGGTGCGCTTCGCCGCCACCTTATGGACCTAGGGCTCATCAAGGGCACTTCGTTCAAGGTCGTGAAGGTTGCACCGCTCGGTGATCCGGTCGAGATCAACGTGCGCGGCTACGAGCTTTCCATCCGCAAGGAGGAGGCCGCCGTCGTCGAGGTCCAGTAAGGGCTCACGACGTATATTTCTGCAGATAAAGTTAGGTTTTTCTAACTTAATGCAGCAACTTTGAAGCACATTATCCAGCCTGCGCGGAGAAAGCAGCACAGGCACACAAGGAAGAAGGATTGAATGGCGGATTCTCAGATCCATGTCGCGCTGGCGGGTAACCCCAACTGCGGCAAGACCACGCTTTTCAACCTGATCACCGGCGCCAACGGCTACGTTGGCAACTGGCCCGGCGTCACGGTTGAGAAAAAGGAAGCCAAGCTCCTAAGCGACAAGAACGTTACCATCACGGACCTCCCTGGCATCTACTCGCTTTCCCCCTACAGCCCCGAGGAGCAGTGCTCGCGCGATTACCTCATGAGCGGCGAGCCCGATGTTGTCGTCCAGGTGGTCGACGCCACCAACCTCGAGCGTAACCTGTACCTGGCGCTTCAGGTTATCGAGACCGGCCTGCCCGTGGTCGTCGCCCTCAACATGGCCGACCTGGTCGAGAAGAACGGCGACAAGATCGACACGGACAAGCTCTCCAAGAAGCTCGGCTGCCCGGTCATGATGATCTCGGCCCTTAAGAACAAGGGCATCAAGGAGCTGTTCGAGCAGGTCAAAAAGTCCGCTGCTTCCAAGGGGCAGGTGCCGGAGCACAAGTTCGACTCCTCCATCGAGGACGTTCTGACGCACATCGAGAACAACCTTCCGGCGAGCGTTCCCGCCAACAAGCGCCGCTATTACGCCGTCAAGCTGTTCGAGCGTGATGCGGACGCCTGCAAGCTCATCAACCTCACCAAGGAGAAGGCCGCTCGCGTCGAAGAGCTGGTCGCTCAGTGCGAGCAGGACTGCGACGATGACGCTGAGTCCATCATCACCGGCGAGCGCTACGGCGTCATCGCGCACATCATCGACGAGTGCCTCACCAAGGCCCCGGCCAAGATGAGCACCTCCGAGAAGATCGACCGCGTGGTTACCAACCGTATCCTGGGCTTGCCGATCTTTGTGGTCATCATGTTCTGCGTGTACTACATCGCCGTTTCCACCCTGGGCGGAACGGTGACCGACTTCACCAACGATCAGCTCTTTGGCACCGACGGTTGGTATGTGCTCGGTCAGGGCCGCGATGCTTACGATGAGGCTGTCGAGGCCGCGGGTGACGACGCCGACTCGGTCGACCCGGCACAGTACGGCCCCTATGTCCCGGGTATCACCACCATGGTGCACGACGCCCTCGTGGCGGGTGGCACCGAGGACGGTGGCCTGGTCGATTCGCTGGTCTGCGACGGTATCGTTGGCGGCCTGGGCGCCATCTTCGGCTTTGTGCCGCAGATGTTCCTGCTGTTCGTGATGCTGTCCTTCCTGGAGGACTGCGGCTACATGGCCCGCGTCGCCTTTATCATGGACCGCGTGTTCCGCCGCTTTGGCCTGTCCGGTAAGTCGTTCATCCCCATGCTCGTGTCCTCAGGCTGCGGCGTCCCCGGCGTCATGGCCACCAAGACCATCGAGAACGAGAAGGACCGCCGCATGACGGTCATGACCACCACGTTCATCCCCTGCGGCGCCAAGCTGCCGATCATCGCCCTGCTCATGGGCTCCATCATTGGCGATTCTTCCACCACGGCCGCATGGATCAGCCCGCTGTTCTACTTCCTGGGCGTCTTTGCCGTCATCGCCTCGGGCCTCATGCTCAAGAAGACCAAGCTCTTCGCCGGCCGTCCGACCCCGTTTGTCATGGAGCTTCCTGCCTACCACTTCCCGGCGATCCGTTCCTGGGCGCTGCACGTGTGGGAGCGCTGCTGGGCCTTTATCAAGAAGGCCGGCACGGTCATCTTTGCGTCCACCGTCGTCGTTTGGTTCCTCTCCAACTTTGGTAGCTATAACGGTTCCTTTGGCTTCCTGCCTGCGATGGACGGCATCCCCGAGGAGTTTATGGACTACTCCGTGCTTGCCATGCTGGGCAACCTGGTCGCTTGGATCTTCGCCCCGCTCGGCTTTAGCACCTGGCAGGCCACCGCGCTGACTGTCTCTGGCCTCGTCGCCAAGGAGAACGTCGTCGCCACCGCCGGCTCGCTGCTGTCCGTCGCCGACGCGGGCGAGACCGACCCGAGCCTGTGGACCGCGTTTGCCGGCATGTTCCCCACCATGGGCGCTTGCGTTGCCTTCGGCGCCTTCAACCTGCTGTGCGCTCCGTGCTTTGCCGCCATTGGCACCATCCGCAACCAGATGGATTCCGGCAAGTGGACTGCGATCGCCATCGGTTACGAGTGCGCCTTCGCTTGGGTGATCGGCCTGTTCATCAACCAGTTCTACAACTTGCTTGTTCTTGGACAGTTTGGTATCTGGACGATTGTGGCTATCGTGCTGCTGGTTGCGATGCTCTTCCAGATCTTCCGTCCCATGCCCAAGCATGCATGGACCGACGAGGACGAGACCAACACTGCTTCCACTGCAGTTTCCGCCTAAGTCCGAATAAGGATCAACCCCTTTCCACGAGCCCGGGTGTCTCAGTGACACTCGGGCTTTTTGACGCAATGGGGGGACAGATTGCTTTGCTCCAGAAGTAAGATGTGGCGTTTCCGCAGATAAAACCGACCAAAATAAACCTGTCCCTATTTGGTAGGTGGAGAATGGGGTAAAGTAAGTGATGGTTAACTAGAGGAGGCTTGCTATGGCACCTATCGATATTGTTGTACTGGCTGTTATCGGTATTGCGTTTGTCGCCGTGTGCGTGCGCATCTACCGCAAGGGCACCTGCGCCGACTGCGCTCAGGGTGGCGTTTGCACGGGGCATTGCTCCAACAAAAAGACGTGCGCCGCACTTAAGGGCGTGGACAAAATCGCCGAAGACTTGGGCCGCGGTATCAAATAAGGTCCAGACATCCAAGCGCCTCGCGAGCATCCGTTCGCGGGGCGCTTTGCGCATTTGGGCGCGAGCGCGGCGAGTTGAAGAGTATTTTTGGGGTATCGTTAACTGAACTGTAAATTGGCAACTTATCTATAACGGAGTAATCCCATGAGCGCTCGCGTAACCATGAAGGACATAGCCGCCGAGCTTGGCGTTTCCATCAATACCGTGCACAAAGCCCTGACGGGAAAGGCCGGCGTGAGCGAATCCGTGCGCGCCAAGGTGAACGCTAAGGCCGAGGCCATGGGCTATCACCGCAACACAAGTGCCTCAAGCCTGCGCCGCAAGGATATCAATCTGGTGTTTTGCCTGCCCCGCGCATCGCGCGAGGGAGCGTACTTTTTCCGTTACCTGTGGGAAGGCTGCAATCGCTTTGAACAGGAGGTCATCGACCGGGGCATTACGGTTGAGCGCGTTGAATTTGGCGTGGGCGGCTACGCTGATGCACTCGAGCAAATCGACGAGCGTCTGCAGGTGGGCGAGAAGATTGATGGCTTGCTCGCCTATGCGCCGGGCGACGATCGTGCGACTGAGCTTTTGGGGCAGATCGCCGAGGCGGGCGTGACGATTGAGCTTGTCGACGGCGACCGTCCGCATTTGAATCGTTTGGGTGCGAGCTTGGCCGATTATTCGACGGCAGGCAGCCTTATGGCCGAGCAGGCGGCAAACCTGGTCCATGCTTCTGGGGCCGACGCCCGCGTGCTCCTTTTGACAGGCGACCCATATACCGATTCGCACTATCTAACCGCCCGCGCCTTCCACAATTACCTGCGCGAACGTGATATTCCATGGCAGGTTGAGGATCTTGCAGGTGCCCATGCGCAAGTCAAACAACTCGAGCATGAGCTCGAAAAGCGCTTGAGTGCGCCGGACGCCCCTGAACTTATCTGTAGCGTTTTTGCCGTTGGTTCCGAAGTGGTTGCCGACGCGCTCGTCTCGACCGGCAAGGCCGGTCAGGTCATGGTGATCGGCAACGACCTGTTTCCCGAAAGTGCTCTGGCCTTGCGCCGCGGTATCTTTACCAATATTGTCTATAAGGACCCGACGAGCCTGGCGTATCGCGGCGCTAAGACGCTGGGCGATTATCTGCTGTGGGGAAGGACCCCGACGGTGCCCGTCCAGAAGGGCGCCGTCGAGATGGTATTTGCCAGCAATGTCGATCGCTACTGCGAACTTGCGGGTATTTAGCCGATTGAGCAGGTACCCCCTCTTGCGACGTGCATTTTTGGGAGTATTCAGCATTGGCATGCCTTGAATGAGGTACAGAACGACTGTTTTAAGTGCCCCCGATGGCGTAATTTGCCGTCGGGGGCACTTTTTATGCCGATCGGGCGCTATCTGCGTTCCAAATAGGACGCTGAGGATGGCGCACGGCGCGCTCCAATGCTGAATACTCCCAAAAATGCACGTCGGGACATGACCCACCTGAGCAAAAGCGCTCAAGTTCGGTGTTCGGGGACGCCAAACAGTCCGCAATACATGCAAGTCACATCTCCAGCAACCGTTGAACGGGCAAAATCTACCGTTCACCCCGTGGTGGTTAGGTGAACGTTCACCTTTTGAGGTGCAATGGATTAGTATAGTGAACGTTCACCTAAAGGATAACGAGCGCGCCGTGCGCCCGCGTTGCCAGCAAAGGGGCTGTTTGATGAAAAACTTTATGGACGATCAGGATTTCCTGCTGAGCACTAAGACCGGCGAGGAGCTGTTCCACAACTTTGCCGAGGGCATGCCCATCGTCGACTATCACTGCCACATTTCTCCCAAGGAGATTTGGGAGGACAAGCGTTTCGAGAACATCACCGAGGTTTGGCTGGGCGGCGACCACTACAAGTGGCGCCTGATGCGTGCCAACGGCGTCGACGAGCGTTTTATCACTGGCGACACCCCTGCTCGCGAGAAGTTCCAAAAGTGGGCCGAGACCCTGGGTCGCTGCGTTGGCAACCCCGTCTTTGAGTGGAGCCACCTGGAGCTTAAGCGCTACTTTGGCTACGAGGGCGTCCTCAACGGCAAGACTGCCCAGGAGGTCTGGGACCTTGCCAACACCAAGCTCGCTGAGGCCAGTTTCACCTGCCGCAACCTGATCAAGCAGTCCAACGTCCGCATGATCTGCACTACCGACGACCCCGCCGACAGCTTTGAGTGGCACAAGAAGATTGCCGCCGACGACAGCTTTGACGTTCAGGTCGTTCCCGCCATGCGCCCCGATGCCGCTTTGCGCATCGAGCGCGGCCAGGAGTTTGCCGACTACTGCAAGCACCTTTCCGAGGTTGCCGGCGTTGAGGTCAGCGACTTTGAGGGCATGAAGGCTGCCATTTCCAAGCGCTACGACGTTGCTCACGAGCTGGGCTGCCGCGCCTCCGACCACGCACTCGACTACGTTATGTACGTCCCGGCTACCGCCGACGAGATCGAGGCTATCTTTGCCAAGGGTCTGGCTGCCGAGCCGCTTACCGAGGAAGAGGTCCTCAAGTACAAGACTGCCTTTATGCAGTTCGTTGCCGGCGAGTATGTCCGTCTGGGCTGGGCCATGCAGCTGCACTTTGGCTGCAAGCGCGACAACAACCGCGCCATGTTCGCCAAACTCGGTCCCGACACCGGCTACGACTGCATCTCCAACTACACGCCGTCCGACCAGCTCGCCGATTTCCTCAACTCCATCCAGGAGACCTGCGGCCTGCCCAAGACCATCCTGTACAGCCTGAACCCCATCGATAACACCATGATCGATACCGTCATGGGTTGCTTCCAGGAGGCTCCGACTGCCGGTAAGATCCAGAACGGCTCCGCCTGGTGGTTCAACGACAACGAGGTCGGCATGCGCGAGCAGCTTACGGCTCTGGCTAACGAGGGCGTGTTGGGCAACTTTGTGGGCATGCTTACCGATTCCCGCTCCTTCCTGTCTTATCCGCGCCACGAGTACTTCCGTCGCGTGCTGTGCAGCGTGATCGGCGAGTGGGTCGAGCAGGGCAAGTACCCGGCCGACATGGAGCTGCTGGGCGAGGTTGTGCGTGACATCAGCTACAACAATGCGGTCCGCTACTTTGGCTTTGACCTGGACACCGACGAGGCCTAAGCCCGCATCGAATCACATCGAACCCTGGGCGCCGTTGCCACACGCGGAGCCCCGTTTTGCTTGCACGCTAACAGACATCTAAGGAGACACATAGATGGAGAACATCAGCTACGATACGCTCGAGAAGATCGGCTACGAGGGCTATCTTCTTCCCAAGGACGCGCCGGAGAAGGTCCTGCAGTTTGGCGAGGGCAATTTCCTGCGCGCCTTCGTCGATCGCTTCTTTGACATGGGCAACGAGGCCACCGGCTGGAACGGCAAGGTCGTCATGGTGCAGCCCATCAGCGGTGCCTTTGGCTTTGCCGACGGTATCAATGCCCAGGACGATCTGTACACCGTGCTGGTGCGCGGCAAGGAGAACGGCAACACGGTTGACGAGTCCCGCGTGATCAGCGCCTGCAGCCGCTGCCTTAACCCGTATCGTGAGGACGACTACCGCGCCATGATGGAGGTCGCTGTCTCCGACGACCTAGAGATCATCGTCTCCAACACCACCGAGGCCGGTATCGCCTATGACCCGTCCTGCAAGGCCGACGACATGCCACCCGCGAGCTTCCCCGCCAAGCTTGCCCAGGTGCTCCACACCCGCTGGGCTGCCGGTAAGCCGGGCGTCATCGTCCTCGCCTGCGAGCTCATCGATCACAACGGCGAGGAGTTGCTGCGCATCATGAACCAGTATGTGAGCGACTGGGGCTGGGAGGACGAGTTTGCGCAGTGGATGGCCAACGACTGCACCGTCTGCACCACGCTCGTCGACACCATCGTACCGGGCCGTATCCGCGACGCATCCGAGGCCGCGGCGGTTGCCGAGCGTCTGGGCTACGAGGATCCCTTCCTGGCCGTGCGCGAGCCCTTCCAGATGTGGGGCATCCAGGGCGACGAGTCGCTTGCCGAGAAGCTTCCCTTTGTGAAGGCTGGTCTTCCGGGTGTCTTTGTGACTCCCGACGTCACCCCGTACAAAAAGCGCAAGGTCCGCATCCTCAACGGTGCCCATACCGCCTTCGTTCCGGGTTCCTGGGTTGCCGGCTTTGATATCGTGCGCGACTGCATGCATGACGAGACCATTCGCGGCTTCATGAACACCATGCTCTACGACGAGGTCATTCCGACGCTTGCCGCCGACTTGGATGTCGAGGACTGCAAGGCCTTTGCCGCCGCCGTCGAAAACCGCTTCGACAACCCGTTTATTGATCATGCGCTGCTCTCCATCTGCCTCAACTCCACGGCTAAGTGGCGCGCTCGCGACCTGCCCACGCTCAAGGACTACGTTGCCGAGACCGGCAACCTGCCCAAGTGCCTGGCGACGAGCCTCGCTACGCTCATCTCCTTCTACACGCAGGAGCTCGTGTCCCGCGAGGGCGACGGCCTGCACCTGCGTCGCTCCGACGGCACCGAGTACACCGCTCAGGACGACGCCTTCGTGCTCGACTTCTACGCCACCCATGCCGGCGCCGACGATGCCCAGCTGGTGCACGACGTGCTCACCAACGAGCAGATGTGGGGCGAGGACCTTACGCAGATCGCAGGTCTTGAGGAGTTTGTCGTCAGCGCGCTCGCCGTCGTGCGTGCCGAGGGCGCCAAGCAGGCCTTCGCCAACGCTCAGGCGTAAATTTCCGGCGCAGACGCGGGCGCGGGACGGCGTGCCCGCGTCTCGACTTCTGCTCAACCTGTAGGGTTAGGACCATTTGCAATGAATACTATCCAGATCAATCCGGCCGATAACGTGATCGTTGCGCTGTCGCCGCTTGCCAAGGGCACTGCCGTCGCGGTTCCCGGGGTGGGCGAGGTCGTGGCCGTGGAGGATATTCCGCAGGGCCATAAGATGGCGGTGCGCGCGATTGCCGCAGGGGAGGACGTCATCAAGTACGGCCTTCCTATCGGCCATGTGACGGGCGATGTCCAGCCCGGTCAGTGGCTCCACACGCACAATGTGAAGACCAACCTTTCGGGCGAGGTCGAGTACACCTACAACCCCACACATCCGGTCGTTGAGTCGGTTGAGCCCGAGACCTTTATGGGCTTCCGCCGCGCCGACGGTCGTGCCGCGACGCGTAATGAGCTGTGGATCATCCCCACGGTCGGCTGTGTCAACGAAGTCGCCCGTGCCATGTGCGAGCAGGCCCAGGATCTGGTCGATGGCTCGCTGGAGGGCGTCTACTACTTCCCGCATCCGTTCGGTTGCTCGCAGACCGGCGCCGACCATGTCCAGACGCGTCGTCTGCTGGTGGCGCTCTCGCGTCATCCTAATGCGGCCGGCGTGCTGTTCCTGTCGCTCGGTTGCGAGAACTGCACACACCAGCAGGTGCTCGACGAGCTCGGTGACTTCGACCACGAGCGCGTCCGCTTCCTCACCTGCCAGGACGTTGCCGACGAGCAGGTCGAGGGCCACAAGATTCTGGCCGAGCTGGCAGACCTCGCCAAGCAAGCCAAGCGCGAGCCCATTCCGGCCTCCGAGCTGGTTATTGGACTTAAGTGCGGCGGCTCCGACGGTCTTTCGGGCATTACCGCCAATCCCACGATCGGTCGCGTGAGTGATATGGTTGTCGCCCGCGGCGGCACGTCGGTGCTTACCGAGGTGCCCGAGATGTTTGGCGCGGAGAGCATCCTGCTCGACCGTTGCGAGAACGAGCAGGTCTTTAACGCCGCTTCCGACATGCTCAATGGCTTTAAGGACTACTTTATTAGCCATGGCGAGGTCGTCTACGAGAACCCGAGCCCCGGCAACAAGGACGGCGGTATTACCACGCTCGAGGACAAGAGCTGCGGCTGCGTGCAAAAGGGCGGATCTGCCCCCATCGTCGACGTGCTGCCGTATGCCGACCAGGCAAATAAACACGGCCTGAACATGCTGTGCGGTCCGGGCAACGACATGGTATCCACCACGGCGTTGACGGCTGCCGGCTGCCACGTGATTCTGTTCTCGACCGGCCGCGGCACACCGTTTGGCGCGCCGGCGCCTACGCTCAAGGTGTTCACCAATCAGCGTCTGTGCGACCACAAGGCCAACTGGATGGACTTTAACGCTGGCGTGATTGCCACGGGTGAGCGCACGCTCGACGAGGCTGCCCACGATCTGTACCAGCTGGTGCTGGAGACGGCGAGCGGTAAGCTCACGAGTGCTGAGCGCCGTGGCTGTCACGAGATCAGTATCTGGAAGGACGGCGTCTGCTTGTAGCGGCAAGTGCGCCCAAGCATAGCGAGATGTCATCGGCCCCATCGGGAGTGTTCCCGGCGGGGCTTTTTCGTTTCGTGGTTAAGTGAATATGTTGGAAAATCTGATAAACGTTCACCTATCTCATGGCTGTCCAGCATGGCACCTTTACCAGCAGAAAATAGGTGTGAGAATCTCAATTGTGTCCGTTCAGCGGTAAAAATCGACCGTTCAAGGATATTATTCAAGTGAACGTTCACCTGTCGTAAGCAATCGCGCATAATCTAACTAAACGTTCACCCTGAACGCTGGGCAGACAGATGTCAGTGTGGACTCAACTGTCTTGTTACAAGACAATCGAGAAAAGAGAGGGAGCTCGATGACTAATAAGATTGGAAAAAAGCGTAAGATCACATTCTGGACGCGCTTGGGCTTTGGTATGGGCGGTATGCTCAATTCCGGTGCCCTGACCTTTACGCACAGCTACATGGTGCTGTTCCTGTCCACGGAGTGTGGCCTGTCCGCAGGCGAGGCTGCACTGATCAGCTCGTTTGCCATCTATGTCAACGCTATTCTTTGCCCGCTGATGGGCTTTGTGGCCGATAACTTCTATGCCACCAAGATTGGCCGCATCTTTGGTCGTCGTCGTTTCTGGATCTTGCTGGCCATCCCGATGATGATCGCCGAGCCGCTCATCTTCGTGGCTACACCGTTTGGCTTCCCGTACTACTTTGTGCTGTACCTGATCTACAACGTCGCGTATACGTTCTGCACCGCCAACCTGTCGCCGCTTACCATCGAGATGACCGACGACTTCAAGGAGCGTACGTACCTCACCGGCTACAAGCATCTCTTTGGTAACGCCGCCGGCTTCCTGATGGCTGCACTTGTGGGCTTCGGCTTTGGCACCTTCGGCGAGACCAACCCGTTCAGCTACTTCATCATCGCTACGATCAACGCTTCGGTCATGGCAATCTCGCTGCTTTGTGTGTACCTGTCCACGTGGGAGCACACCCCCGAGGAGGTCGCTCAGGAGAAGATCGAGAGCGTCGGCGAGGGTATCAAGAAGTTCTTCATCGACGTAATCTCCACCTTCCGCAACATGAATACGGATAACTTACATAATCAT